>JAJRQQ010000035.1 GCA_024280155.1 Bacteroidota bacterium | reverse complement strand
TTAATAACCAACTTCTGAGAAGTATGTATGTTTTTATTGTCTAAAATTAGAAAATAAATACCAGAATTAAAATTAGAAACTTGAATCATTTTTTTGTTGACTCCAGTTTGTAAAAGGATATCCTCTGCATAAACAATATTTACTGATAAGTCAACAATTTTAATGCTTACATTGTCATTGTTTGGGTTGTCTATTAATAAAGTTACAGTTGAACTAGCTGGATTTGGATAACAACTGAATGTCACAACATCATCTAAACTTTGAACAGAAATTGTGTTCAATTTTTCAATATTGAATACAGTCTTTCCGTTAGCAGACCCACCAAAATCAGTAAAAACAATTCTGTAAAAATCAGTACTGTCATTGTCATAAATGAAATAGGCAATAGAATCATAAACAGTCCATGTTCCTGTTGAAGAAGTGAACTTTTTCCACTCACGACCAATATTGTTAATCTTTTGATTAAACTGTGTTGTTGGAGTTGTTGCACTTAAAGCGGCATTAAAATCGACTTCATTGCTTTTAGCTGTCCAAACATTTCGATTGTTAAAGACACTCGTAACTCCGACATACATTCCTGGAGGATTGAAATAGTCAATATGTTTTGTGAACATAATATCCCAAGTTGTATTGTCTGGTTCCCTATCGATTATTTGATCAGACACCATAGAATGGTAAACAAAGTTTCTATTTGGGTAACTACTTTTGTCTAGTGTAAAAGTTTGTAGATTATTCCCGTCAATATCAGCATATTTATATTCCCAAACTCCTTGCTTTAAACTTTGAATCCAAAGTTTTTTATAAGTTGTATTATTGATTTTCACCAAATACAATGAATCTCCAAAAGTCCAGAAATTATTAGCTGGATTTAACACGCCCCAACCCATATCAAAACTGCCACCAGCACCTCTATGTACATTAAAAGCGCCATTTGTCCAAGTTGTATCCGTGTTTAGTAATCTTTCCCAATTAGAATATCCAACTGTATCAAAAGTATTCCATGAACTTGTGTCACCTGGGTATGCCCATAAAGATGTTGTTGCTTCATTTAGTAGTATTGCACTACCAGCAGCACCTTGTCCGTATGCAGAGAATGCGATATTCCAGTTTGCATTGTCAATATTTGAAACCTCACCATTATCTAAACTGTAAAAGACTTGATTGGTATATAGGTTTCCCATTTCTGTAGAATCATATACTTGACCTATTACGAATGAACAAGTTAAAAATGTAAGAGTAAGTATAAATATTTTTTTCATTTTTTTATTTTTAAAATAGAAAAGGAGGGATGTCCCTCCTTTTCTACCCATATTAATTTTGATTAATAAATGTCATGCATTGTGTTGTAAACATTGAATTTACCAGTTGGATTCTCTACCCAGTCACCTTTAATGATTTCTTTTAATTCTAATGTTTTGTCATTGTAAATTAAAAGAGCACTTTCAGTTCCCATAAAGACAGAAATCCAAACTTCATCACCTGCTTTGTTGTATTCCATATGAACCATTCGTCCATTAACACCTTCAGGCATTGTGATTGTCTTAATATGTTTCATTGTTCTTGTGTCGAAAACATCTACAGCAGAGTTTAAAGCTGCATCAGTACTTAGCGTTCTATCTACCCATAGGTGTTTAGATTTTGGGTGTGATTTAACAAATAATGCACCACCACCAGCACCTGGAGCTTTAACTTCAGTAACAACCGTCCATTGTCCTTCTCCTGGGTTTGTTTTAATACCAACAATTTTGTTTTCACCAAGGTGAGATGTAATCCAAACTTTATCACCATTTGCAAGAGTGATATTTGTTCCACGACCTGGATGAGGTTTTATTCCTGTTTCAACAATGTCAACTAATTTTCTATTAGGAACATCGATAATAACAATTTTGTTTGCAGCATTTGCAGCTACTAAAAAGTAATGTCCAGTTTCATCAAAACCACCATCATGTAAGAAACGTGCAGAAGGGATTTCAGTTATTTTTGGATTTTTTGGATCAGTATAATCAACGATATCAACCATACCTCTTTCTTTTACATTACAAATCCACACAGGATCAGTTTCAGAAGCAACGATTGATGCTACACGAGCTTCTTCGATGAATTCTTTATCACCATCACAAGCGTTACCTGCAGTTGGAGTTACACTAATTGGCTCTAAAGTTTGAGCATCCATAATCGCGATATGAGCAGGGCTATATCCACCAAATACTAAATACTTATCTTCATAACCTTCAAATTTAGAAACTTCCACCGATCTTGAATCAAAAGCACCACGTACTTCTGCAACAACTTTTGGTGTATCATAAAACAAGTCAATCATAGTAATTTTACCATCTCTACCAACAGAGTAGAAATATCTACCAGATTTAGAAACTCTTAGAATGTGTACAGCAAATCCTGATTTAAGAACAGCGATTTTTTCTTTTGTATCACCATCAATAATAGCAACTTTACCAGCATCACGCATAATAACACCAAAGTAGTTGTCAATATTTCGATCATGTTCAGGTTCTGTTGGTCTTTCTGCAAGAGGTACAATTAAGTTCCATGTTTCTGTCATTTCAGCTCAACCAAATGGTGGAATAACAGGTGGAGTAACTTGTAAGAAACGAGTCATTACTTCAATTTCGTCATCTGTCAAGATTCCTTTCCATTCGGGCATTCCTCCAGGTGTACCATTTTCAATAAATGCTTTCAAACCTGCAGCACCTAAAATCTTAGTTCCAGGAGCATTATTTCCTTCCGGAGCGTCAGGTAATAAATGAGGTCCTGTAGCCCCCATTCTTGAAGAACCGTGACAACCAGCACACCTATCAAAGTACAACATTGAGGCTTCTTCCATTTCTGCTGCTGTAAGAGTAATATCACCCTCAGTAACATCTCCTGTTGGTGTTGCTTCTTCTTTTGTTTCAACTACATCACCTTTATCACCACCACAACTTGTGAGTGCTAAAGCTCCTATAATTGTTAAGTAAAATAAGTTCTTTCTTTTCATAATTTTTATTGTTAAATAATATTTCTACGGTACAAATTTAGTACTAACACTTTGTTTTAAATTTGAGTTTAGTCAGCTTAAAACTATATTTTTGTTAGTTAATTTTATGACTTGTATCATAAAATTGAATTATGATATAAAAAAAGCCGAAAGTGTTTACTTTCGGCTTTCTTATTCTATAATTAATGATTATTTATGGCTAAAAATGAAGTCAACTAATGCTTCTGATTCAGCTTCGGAAAGGTTTTTAGTAATCTCAATTTGTGGTGCCATTAATGGAGCTTGTGCTGGATCGATAATCGCATCTGCGTCTCCTTTTAGGAATTTGGCTACCTCTAACTTGTCTTCATTGTATCCTTTCGTAATTTCTGTTAATGCAGGTCCTATTGTTTTTGTGTCAGCTTGGTGACAAGCTACACAACCTTTGTCGGAGAAAAAAGTTTTCGCAGAGAAAGTTACTTCTTCTTCAGGTTGAACTTCTTCCTCAGTCTCAACGATAGTTTCATCAACGTGTTCCGAAGATTCAGATCCACAAGAAACCATTGAGAAAGATAAAAATGCAAATGCTACTGCTGCGTAAAATGTTCTTTTTTTCATAATAATTTTCTATTTCAATTTATATATTGTCATGTAACCGTCATACTTTTGTCACAGAATTGTCACAAAAGTATGAAAATTAATTAGAATAGCTATTATACATTCGCTAAAGCATGTGAAATATCATTAATTATATCTTCATAATTTTCAACTCCAACAGAAATACGAACTAATTTTTCTGTGATATCCATCATCTTTTTATCTTCCGCAGAAACATCAGCATGTGTCATTGTTTGTGGATGCTATGCCAAAGATTCGGTTCCACCCAAAGAAACAGCAAGTTTGATTAGTCTTAAACTGTCTAAAAATTGAAAAGCTTCTTTCTCTCCACCTTTCACATCGAAAGCAATCATTGCTCCATAAGAAGAAAATTGGCGTTTAATAATCTCTTTGTCTGCATCAGTTCCAAATTTTGCCGTATTCCCTAAGTAATATACTTTTTCTACTTTTGGATGCTCGTTTAAAAATTCAGCTACTTTCACTGCGTTTTTAGCTTGTTGATCCATTCTTACTTTTAAAGTTTCCACACTTCTCATCAATAACCAAGCAGTCCAAGGTCCTGTCATTCCCCCTAGAAATGTTCTCAGGCCTTTTATTCTTTGCATTAATTCTTTACTTCCTAAACAGGCTCCAGCTACAACATCTGAATGTCCACCAATATATTTTGTTGCTGAATATAAAACCAAATCAGCTCCATGCTTTAACGGATGTTGCCAAAGTGGCCCCATATATGTATTATCTACAGAAAGAATAACAGGTTTTTCTTCGGTAGAAAAATGTGCTTTTATTTCTGCACACATTTCAATATCTATTAATGCGTTGGTCGGGTTCGCAGGTGTTTCAATGTGAATCATTGTTAATTTATCTGCTCTTCCTGTTTTTTCAATTTTAGCAATGATGTCTTCTTTCGATTCATTGGCCATAAAACCAACACTTTCAATGTTTAGTTTCTTCAAATAGTTATGGATAAAATGATCGGTACCTCCATAAACGGGATGACTGAATAATAATAAATCTCCAGGAGACATAACCTCTAACATCGTCGTAGTAATTGCCGACATTCCACTTTCGAACACAGCTCCTTCTTCCGCTCCATCCCATAAACAAAGTCTGTTTTCTAGGATTTCAAGATTTGGATTGTTTAATCGACTATAGATGAGTCCTAGTTCTTCATCTTTTTCTTGCTCACGAATACCATAAGCAATTTCAAAGAAATTTTTACCTTCCATTGCGTTCTTGAACACAAAAGTTGATGTTTGAAATATTGGACATTTAATAGATCCTTCTGAAAGAGATGGCGAATAACCATAACTCATCATTAAACTTTCGGGGTGTAAACTTTTATCATCCATAGCTTTGTTTTTTTACTATAAAAATACAAAACATCTACAGTAATATTGTTTTATAGAAAATTATACTGCATATTGAGCGTATTTAGATTGTTTTTTTCTGTATAAACTGCTATATTTGAAGAATAAAGAATTTTTTACTATGCAAGAAGAATTAGATGATATCGATTTTAAAATAATTGAATTACTGAAAGAGAATTCAAAACAAGGGAATAAAGAAATTGCCTCCCAAATTGGTTTAACTATAACTCCAACGTATGAAAGAATAAAGAAATTGGAGAGAATTGGAGTGATTGAAGGATATACGGTGCATATTAATAAAGGTATGGTCGGAAAACAGTTACAGGTTTTTTGTCAAGTTTCCTTAAAAGGACATAGTTTAGATTTGTTGACCGTTTTTGAGAAAGAAGTGGTTGCTTTGAATGAAGTTTCCGCTTGCTATCACATTGCAGGGAATTACGACTATGCATTATTAATTGAGACAAGTAATATGAAAGAATATGAGAATTTCTTAAAACACAAATTGACGACTATTCCTTCTATTCAGAATGTGCAAAGTTCTTTTGTGATGAGTGCGATTAAAGAAGCATAATGAGTACTTTTGAGCAATAATATTAATTATAAAGTGATGAATTTTTTAAGACTATTTTGTTTTCTAACCTTTTTGTTTTCTAACCTTTTTGTTTTCTCTCAAGAGATAGAAAAGTTTACACTTAAAGGAAGACAGCCATCTCATATTTATTCTGATGGAAACACTCACTATTTCAATACCATAGAAAGCATCCCTCTTATAGAAATGGTTTCTGATGGAAAACTGGTGAAATCGATCGAAGTTTGGAAAGAAAGAGGTGAACAAAATCTCTATGCTATATTTTATAAGGATGGCATTTTAAATGTTGTAATCGGAGATAACCAAAGTGGCCAACATTTGATTAGGATTGATAAATATAATTTGCAGTTAGAAAGAATTGATTCAGAAGAGATTTACTCTGAAAAAGCAGATAATAAATCAAATAATTTTGAGAATTGTCATTATTCAGTAAGTGGAATTATCTTTATAAATTCAATTGAATATGTAAAACATATTAAAATAAGGTCGCTTCATTACAGTTTTAAAGAAAATGCTACTGCTTTATATTCAATTAGTTTTCCAAAAATTAATGGATTAAGTATAAATGATATAGACATAGATGATAATTTGAATATATCAATTTTATATCAAAGTTACTTGCCTGTATATTCGTCTGAACCTAGTTCGTTGATTAATTCTAGAGCTTCTAAAAACCCACAAGCAATTGAAGCTTTTGCTGTTGTTTCAAGTTATGATTTTGGGATTATGTTTAAAAAATTAACGAAAGAAGGAGATGTTTATAACAGGTCTTTTGCAGCATGTTTTTCTAAAGAGAAACTGCTTATTTCTAATTTGGTATTTGATAAACAGACGAACATTTTGTCTGCTTATACAATAAAGACTTATGAAATAGAAAATGATCTAGAGGTTGTAAATAATATTATGATTACTCATAAAGAATTTGTAACAGAAAGCGCTTGGGGTCCTTTTTTAAAAGAAAACATCAAAAAAACAAACAAATATAATAACCCAAATAAACCCAAGAAGAGAACTAAATTAGCAAGATTTTGTGACCTTGCTATATTTGATGTTAACATTGATGAAGAAGGTTATCTACTATTGAAAATTATTGAAATGACTCCAATGGATGGAGGTAGTTATTATCCAACTGGTTTCAACTGTTCTAATTGTGCTATTTTTTATTACAGGCCTCAGTTTCTTCAAATAGATCTCGATTCTCAGACAATAAACTGGTGGAATGTAATTATAGGGTATGCATCGATGTCGTCTGTAGGAGAAATAAAATTAGCAAAAGAAATGAAGGATGAATACTTCTTTTTCTTAGCAGTTTTACTCTATAGCAGTTTTGATGCCGACAATAATTTCTTGTATCCTAAGAATATTTCTACTTTTGCTTTAGGAACTAGGGGAGGGAGGGTTTATTCCACGATGATGATAGATAAAAAGACAGGGGCTTGCAAAATTAAATCGATAAAAACCTCATCTGGAGATTTTTTGAAAGCGAAATATAATTCTGATTTTTCTTTTAAGGACGGAGAGAATTACTACATCGTGTTAAACCGTGTGCATCATGTTAAAAAGTTTAAAGATGTAGTGCTCTATAAATATAAATTATAGCCTATAAATGGCTAAAAGAATTTTGTCAAAAAAAATAGGGGACTTGTCATAACAAGTCCCCTATTTTTCAATGATATAATAAACTATTTACTTGGCATCTCTCTCGTAAATGCAGGAATACCTGTCACATCCATACCTGTAATCAACAGGTGAATGTCATGCGTTCCTTCATAAGTAAGTACAGATTCTAAATTTGCCATGTGGCGCATAATAGAATATTCACTCGTAATACCCATTGCTCCATGAATTTGTCTTGCTTCGCGAGCAATATTTAATGCGATTTCAACATTATTTCTTTTCGCCATTGAGATTTGCGCAGAAGTTGCTCTTCCTTCGTTTCTCAATTGACCTAATCTGAATGTTAATAATTGCGCTTTTGTGATTTCAGTAATCATCTCAGCCAATTTTTTCTGAATCAATTGAAATCCACCGATTGGAACACCAAATTGAGTTCTTTCTTTGGAATATCTCAATGCTTGGTCATAACAATCCATCGCTGCACCTAATGCACCCCATGCAATTCCAAATCGAGCTGAATCTAAACACCCTAATGGAGCGCCTAAACCAGATTTTCCTGGTAAAATATTTTCTTTAGGAACTTTAACGTCAACAAAAATCAACTCTCCTGTTGAAGAAGCTCTCAATGAAAGTTTTCCATGCATTTCTGGAGTTGAAAATCCTTCCATTCCTCGCTCTACAATCATTCCGTGTATTCTACCTGTTTCATCTTTTGCCCAAACAACAGCAATGTCAGCGAAAGGTGCATTGGATATCCACATTTTAGCACCGTTAAGTACAACGTGATCTCCAGCATCTTTAAAGTTAGATAACATTCCACTAGGATTTGATCCATGGTCAGGTTCTGTTAAACCAAAACAACCAATCATTTCGCCAGTAGCTAATTTTGGTAAATATTTTTTCTTTTGTTCTTCAGAACCGTATTTCCATATTGGATACATAACTAAAGAACTTTGAACTGATGCAGTTGATCTTAAACCAGAATCACAACGTTCCAATTCCTGCATAATCAAACCATAAGAAATTTGATCTAAACCTGGTCCACCGTATTCTTCGGGAATGTATGGTCCAAAAGCACCAATTTCACCTAAGCCAGGTAAAATATGATTTGGGAAAGTGGCATTTTCATAATGTTCATCAATTATCGGTGAAACTTCTTTTTTCACCCACGCTCTTGCTGCATCGCGAACCATTTCGTGTTCATCAGATAGCAAATCATCCATGTTGAAATAATCAGGATGTGTATATAAATCAGTTCTCATGTTGTTTTTTTAAGAATTGTCCACAAATTTAATGCTTTTTTTGCACTGAAAGCTAAAAAATATCGATTTAAGGATTAAGTTTGTTATATTCGAGATTGTAAGTACAATAAATAATGACTCTGTTAACTAATTTTTTCCCTCTTTATATCTTGCCTGAAGAATTAACGCTAAGAGATTTCTCAACTTCAGCTATTATTGGTTATGGACTCTTTGCTTCTTTTGTTTTTATCGCTGTAGCAAAACTTTTTAAATCAGATATTTTTGAAATGCTTTTTTATTCAAATTTTAAAGTAAAGAATATCAATGTCTTTTTAAAAGAAAATTACGCTTTGAATAGGCCAGAATCTTTCCTCCTGATTATTAACTTCTTTGTGTCAAGTACATTAATCTTGTATATTTTACTTGATTTTCCCGAAACTGGAATGAATCTTAAATTTCTCTTCAGCGTTTTTTTTCCGATCGGTTTATTCTTTTTTTCAGTTTTAGTCATCTTAGTAACTTCTTTACTCTTTGGTGAATACAAAACCATTCAACAACTCATGTTTTTTAGAATTCTTGGAGTACAGCTCCTTGGGATTATTTTCATGATTCTAGGCTTAACTTGGTTGTTGTCCAATCAGTCATTTGAATCCTTTTTACTTGCTGTTGTGATAGTTACAATTTTAGAGTTTTTAGTGCGTGTTCTAAAAGGAGGGACATCTGTTTTACAGAAAAATATACCGTGGTATTATATTATTTTGTACTTTTGCACCCTTGAAATACTTCCTTTGATTATTTTATTCTATTACATTAAGGAATTTTCAAGTTAGATTAATATACGAATTTAATACTTGACAAATTGAGCATAAAAACAATTCTTGTATCGCAACCTAAACCAACTAGTGATAAGTCTCCTTATTTTGATTTAGCTGAGAAATACAATTTAAAAATTGATTTCAGAAGTTTTATACATGTTGAGGGTGTGGATGCTCAAGAGTTTAGAGAGCAGAAAGTTGATTTAAATGAACATTCCGCGGTTATTCTTACTTCTAAAACTGCTATTGACCACTATTTTAGAATTGCTGAGGAGATGAGGTTTTCTGTTCCTGATAGTATGAAGTATTTCTGTATCTCTGAAGCAATAGCATATTATTTACAAAAATATGTACCTTACCGTAAACGTAAAATATTTTATGGAAGACAAACGATTATGGATCTAATCGATACTTTAAAAAAACACAAGAAAGAGAAATTTATCCTTCCTTGTACAGATATTCTTCGTGATCGAATCCCAACAACACTAGATGATAACGGAATTAATTATTCAAAGGCTGTCTTGTATAAAACTGTTGCTTCTGATTTATCCGATTTAGAAAATGTGTTTTATGATATGCTAGTCTTCTATAGCCCCGGCGGAATAGAGTCTCTATTAAAGAATTTTCCTGATTATAAACAAAATGACACTGTAATCGCTGCCTTCGGGCCAACAACTGCGAATGCTATTGTGAAGAATAAATTACGCCTTGATCTTCATGCGCCTCAACCTAACGCCCCTTCTATGACTGGAGCAATTGAGAATTTTGTTAAAAACAGTAAGAAGAAGAATTAAATCGATTTAGGAATGCAATAATTGTCTGTTTTTGGGGCGCTTATTTCTTGTTTTTTTAATCATATCATCTCTATAAGTGTTAACTTTAGCTCTTAATACTTAAAATTATATAATCATGAAAAAAATTTTACTATCAGCAACTTTGCTGTCGTTTACGGCTGCATTGAATGCTCAAATTCATTTTTCCGAAAATTTTGATGGTGTAGCAACACCTGCTTTGGGAGCAAACTTTAACTCTGTTGATAACGATGGAGACGGTAACGATTGGAGAACTGCCGATGTTACATCGAATATTAATTCTGTAGGAAATTCAGCAATTTCTAATTCTTGGGTAAGCGCTGGTCCCTTAACACCAGATAACCTTTTAACTTCTGTTGCGATTGATTTAACGGCCGCAACAGGTTCGCTTTCGTTAAGTTGGTCTGCAGGGAATGTAGAATCTACAAGCAACTGGTGGGAAGAGAATTATGATGTTATTGTTACAACATCCAATGTAACAGCAGATATTCTTGCAGCAACTCCTTTATTTTCTGAAGTATTGCCTTCTGGTGGAGCTATGTTGTCTAGATCGGTGGATGTTTCTTCTTTTGCAGGTCAAACTGTTTATGTTACTTTTAGACACCACAATTGTACAGATGAGAACTATCTTATTATCGATGATGTTTTATTAAAAAATGTTTTACCTAATGATATTGGGATTAACTCATTATCTTTAGCTAGATATTCTGCAGTTTCTACAAACAACCAATTGGGAATTGATGTAAGAAACAATGGTTCTAACACAATTACTTCTGTAGATGTAGATTGGAATGATGGTACAGCACATTCTCAAACAATTTCTGTGAATATTGCTCCAGGTGCTACAACAACAATTAACCACCCTGACATGGTGAATTATGCAACTGCTGTGGAGAAAAACATTAATGTTACAATTACTCAAGTAAATGGTGGGCCAGATTCAGATCCAACTGATAATACAGCTTCTACTTTACACAATACAGTTTCACAAATTGCAACTAACAAAGTTGTTTTTGAAGAAGGAACAGGTACTTGGTGTGGATGGTGTCCTCGTGGAGCGGTAGCAATGGATTATATGTATGCAACTTATCCAAACCAATTTATTGGAATTGCTGTTCATAATGGTGACCCAATGACATTAGCAGAGTATGATAATGGAGCTGGTTTTACTGGTTTCCCAAGCTCTAACATTGATAGAGAATTGTTGGGAGCTTCTGTAATTCAAAGTGCTTGGGAAACAACTTTTAATGCAAGAAAAGACGATATTATACCAGCTGCAATTTCAATTGCTACTTCTGGTACAGGAGATAATGTTGTTGTCGACGTGACTTCAACATTCTACACTCCATTTGCTAATGCAAACTATCGTTTAGCTGTTATTATCGTTGAAAAAGGAGTAACAGGTACAACTTCAAGTTATGATCAAGTAAACTTTTATGCTGGCGGTAGTAATGGTGTTATGGGAGGGTATGAAAGCCTACCAAATCCAGTACCTGCAGCGCAAATGGTTTACGATCATGTTGGTCGTGCTTTATTAGGAGGTTATGATGGACAAGCTAATTCAGTTCCAACTACAATTACTGATGGTCAAGTTGTAACACAACAGTTTACTTATACTGTTCCAACAACAAGTACACGTTGGAAAATGACAGCTGTCGCAGTTTTAATTGATCAAACAAATGGTCAAATTGTTTCGGCTGAAGAAGTTGGAATTGGTGAAGCTGGAATCAATGAGTTAAACGCTGAAAATGTGGTTGTTTATCCAAATCCAGCAACAAATGTGTTGAATGTTAGTTTTGATGCTAACTCTTCAGATTACACAATTGCTGTAATTGATTTACAAGGAAGAACAGTTGCTTCTGCGAATGTAAGTAACGTTTCTGGTCAACAAGTTGTTGCAATTCCAGTGGCTAACTTAGCAAAAGGATCTTACTTAGTAAGAGTTTCTTCTAACGGTTCTTCAACAGTTCAAAATGTTGTAATCAAGTAAGATTCAAAGTTTTTAAAACTTTAATATTTTTTGAAAGTCCTCTCGTTTAATCGAGGGGACTTTTTTTTGCTTCAAACATTGTGTTTTCAACTGTTTTTGTATCTTTACCAGCTTGAAATTAGCACTATGGCAAAAATTAGAAAACAAGACGCGTTAGACTACCATTCACAAGGTAAACCAGGGAAAATTGAAGTAGTTCCAACAAAACCGTATTCTTCTCAAAGAGATTTGTCTTTAGCATATTCTCCAGGGGTTGCTGAGCCGTGCTTAGAAATTGCAAAAGATAAAGAAAACGCATATAAATATACAAGCAAAGGAAATCTTGTGGCTGTTATTTCTAACGGAACAGCTGTTTTAGGGTTAGGAGATATCGGACCTGAAGCATCAAAACCTGTCATGGAAGGGAAGGGCTTGCTCTTCAAAATTTTTGCAGACATTGATGTTTTTGATATTGAATTAGATGCGTCTGATCCAGAACTTTTTATCCAAACAGTTAAAGCAATGGCTCCAACATTTGGGGGTATTAATTTAGAAGACATTAAAGCACCTGAAGCTTTTGAAATAGAAAGACGTTTAAAAGAGGAATTAGACATTCCTTTAATGCACGATGACCAACATGGTACTGCGATAATTTCTTCAGCAGGATTGCTAAACGCATTGGAATTAGCCAATAAAAAAATCGAAAAGGTTAAAATTATTGTTTCTGGAGCTGGAGCTGCAGCTCAATCTTGTGCTAAATTATATGTCGCACTTGGAGCAAAAGTGGAGAATATATTCATGTTTGATTCTAAAGGGTTAATTCACAGTGGTAGAGAAAATATTGATGAGAATAAAAAAGTATTCTCAAGCCATAAAAAAGATGTTTCCTTTGAAGGTGTTTTTAAAAAGGCAGATGTTTTTATTGGTTTATCAAAAGGTGGAATTGTTTCGAAAGAAATGGTAAAGTCAATGGCTAAAGACCCAATTGTTTTTGCTTTAGCGAATCCTGAACCAGAGATTGCCTATCAAGACGCAATGAGTACGCGTAAAGATATCATCATGGCAACAGGAAGATCTGATCATCCTAATCAGGTGAATAATGTGATAGGGTTCCCTTTTATTTTTCGTGGTGCTTTAGATGTTAGAGCAACAGGAATTAACGAAGCAATGAAATTGGCCGCAGTGAAAGCTATTTCTTCATTAGCCAAAGAAACAATTCCCGAAGAAGTGATTGAGGCTTACGGAGAGAAAAATATTTCTTTTGGTAGAGAACAGTTTATACCTACACCAATCGATCCACGTTTGATTTACTATGTAGCACCTGCGGTAGCTAAAGCTGCAATGGATTCGGGCATTGCTAAAGAACCAATTACAGATTGGGAAGCTTATGAAATGAAGTTGAAGAATCGTTTAGGATTGGATAATAAGTTGATTCGAAACTTAACGGAAAAAGGGCAGCGTTCACCTAAACGAGTTGTTTTTGCTGAAGCAGACAATATTACAATTTTAAAAGCTGCTCAAACAGCTTGGGAAGAAGGTGTTGCTTTTCCAATTCTATTGGGTAAAAAACATATAATTGATGCACTTATCGAAGAATTTAATATTGAATTGAGTGATGCTATTTTTATTGACCCAAAATGCGATGAAGAGAAACAAAGGCGAATCGATTATGGGAAAGCATTTTTCGAAAAAAGGAAAAGAAAAGGCATAACTGAATTTGAAGCATTGCAATTAATGAGGGAACGTAATCATTTTGGCGCAATGATGGTTGAGTCAGGTGATGCTGATGCAATGGTGTCTGGAATTACACGAAATTACCGAGATGTTGTCCGCCCTGCTTTACAAGTTGTTGGATTGCAAAAAGGTGTGACTAAGATTGCAGGAATGTATATTCTAAATACAAAAAGAGGTCCTTTGTTTTTAGCAGATACAACAATTAACCTTGATCCTACAGCAGAAGATATTGCTGAAATAACTTCAAATGTTGCAAAAACCATCCGTAAATTTAAAGTGACTCCAAAAATTGCTTTGTTGAGTTATTCTAATTTTGGCTCATCTATCGGAAAGGACTCGAAAAAAATGGCAAAAGCTGTGGAAATTTTACATGAAACAGACCCTCACCTTGTTGTTGATGGGGAGGTTCAAGCTAATTTTGCATTGAATAATGAAATGATGAATGAGAAATTTCCTTTCTCAACACTCGCCAATAAAAAAGTAAATACACTTATTTTTCCAAATCTTTCTGCCGGTAATATTGCGTATAAATTATTACAAGAAATGACGGAAGGAGATGCGATTGGTCCTGTGGTTGTTGGATTGAAAAAATCAATTCATGTATTGCAATTAGGATCATCGGTAAGAGAAGTAATAAATATGGTGAAAGTTGCCGTAGTTGACGCACAAAACAAATAAATTATGATTGCACAATTAAAGGGTAAACTAGTTTAAAAAAATCCAACGGATCTAGTAGTTGACTGTAACGGTGTAGGGTATGAAGTGAAAATTTCATTGAATACATTTAGCGCTATTGGTTCGAAAGAGAATGTCACTGTTTTTACAAAGTTAATAGTGCGTGAAGATGCTCAAATTCTTTACGGTTTTGCGGATAAAATTGAACGTGAAATGTTTAACCATTTAATTTCTGTTTCAGGTATAGGACCTAGCACTGGAATGATTATGCTTTCTTCAATGGTGCCGGGTGAAATAGCGAATGCAATCACAAGTGAGGACGCAAAAACAATTCAAAGTATTAAGGGAATTGGAACTAAAACAGCTCAAAGAGTCATCATTGATTTGAAAGACAAAATGATAAAAATGGCATTTTCTAGTGAAAATGTTTTCAATGCGGACAATACGAATCAATTTGATGCGTTAACAGCATTGATATCTTTAGGTTTTGATAAAAAAGCTGCAGAAAAAGCCATTGATAAAATTGCAAACGGAGATGATTCTGTAGAGCAATTAATAAAAGGTGCATTGAAAATATTATAGATTGAGAATTATTAATTTGCTACATATAAAACAAACAGTTTTAATACTGTTATTAACTGCTGGATGGTCTGTTTCACAAGATTCTACGGGTACAGATCTGGTTTTTCCAATTGATAATAATGTTGACCCTACACAGACAGGTACACAAAGTTTTGATTTAGGAGACCCTACTTCTGTGCAGCAAACTATAGTGTACGACCCTGTTACAGGTACCTATGTCTTTAAAGAGACCATCGGAAGTTCTGGGTTGAATTATCGAAATCCTTCGATGATGACACTCGAAGAATATTTGGACTACGAGGAAAAGAAAGCAATGCAAGACAATTGGAAGGACAAAATCGACCAACAAACTGCAGAAAACCAACCGATTGAATTTCCGATTAAAATACCGAGTAAACTATTCGAAAACTTTTTTGGGTCTGATCAAATTACTATTCGACCACAAGGTAGTGTTGAGCTTTCATTTGGTGTCAATTCTTCGAGATATGATAACCCATTGATTCCTGAAAAGCAACGGAAAATTACACGTTTCGATTTTGACCAACAAATTAATTTAAACTTGGTCGGACAAATAGGAACGAAATTAAAATTAGGTGTTAGTTACAATACACAAGCGGCTTTCGATTTTGACAATGTTTCTAAGTTAGAATATACAGGAAATGAAGATCAGATCATGCAGAAAATCGCATTGGGAAATGTCTCAATGGATCTACCGACTTCATTAATACAAGGTTCACAAACTTTGTTTGGGGTTTCAACACAAATGAAATTTGGGAATACTACCGTTGATTTAATTGCAGCATCTTCGAAGGGGAAAAGAAAAGAAATCAATGTGACCGGAAAGGCGCAAGTTCAACAGTTTGAATTAGGAGCAGATAATTATGAAGCCAATCGCCATTATTTCTTAAACCTATACCACCACGACAATTACGATAAAGGAATGTCAACGCTTCCGATTGTAAATTCGACCATTAATATTACAAGAATTGAAGTTTGGTTGACAAATCGAACGAATAATACAGAGAATACAAGAAACATCATAGCTTTTACAGATTTAGGAGAAGCAGATCAGAATAATGTACAAGGGAATCCCGGTAATTTTGCTGCTCAAGACATTCCTGATAATGCTGGAAACGGTTTATACGCTTGGGCATCTACTCAACCTTTAGTACGAGGTTTTTCGAATTCGGTACAAGCACTATCTTCTCAAGTTGCTTCTCCAGGGCCTTTTGAACAAGCTGTTGAATATGAAAAAGTAGAGAATGCTCGTAAATTAACAGAGCAAGAATTTACTTATAACGCGCAATTAGGGTTTATCTCACTAAATTTACCGCTTAATACAGATGAAGTGTTGGCTGTAGCATACGAATACACTTATCGTGGGCAGACTTATCAAGTGGGTGAATTTTCAACTGATGGTATTGCTGGGCAAAATGCTTTGATATTGAAGTTATTAAAACCAACGATCTTAAATCCACATAATAAAACATGGGATTTAATGATGAAGAATGTTTATTCTATTGGAGCTTATCAAGTAGATCAAGTTGGATTTAGATTAGATTTATTGTACAACAATCCTGCAACTTCTTTAGAGGTGCCCTTCTTTCCAGCGGATAATTTAGGGACTAATATTCAAGGAATTGATGATCAACAATTGGTCACGTTATTGGAAATGGATAAGATCAATCAAAATAATCAACCTTTCTCGGATGGTGTGTTTGATTTTGTTCCAATTCAATTTAACGGAAGTCGTGCAGAGAATGGAGGGACAATTAATACGAGAAATGGGCGAGTTTATTTTTCAACGGTAGAACCTTTCGGAAAAACATTGGCTGATAAATTAGCAGCAGCCAATGTTTCACAAACAATTATTGACAGGGTTGTTTACACAGAGTTGTATGATTCTACCAAAACGGCAGCACAACAAATTCCAAGTAAAAATAGGTTTAGTTTCAAGGGAGAATACCAATCGTCGATAAGTTCTGACATTCCATTGAATACATTGAATGTTCCAGAAGGAGCTGTAACAGTAACGGCAGGTGGAATAAAATTAATTGAAGGGGTTGATTTTACAGTTGATTATAATTTAGGTCGAGTTAAAATATTGAATACAGGAATTTTAGAATCAAATACACCGATTAAAATTAATATTGAAAGTAATTCAGTCTTTGGTTTTCAGTCAAAATCTTTATTGGGAGCAAGGGTGTCACATCGATTTGGTGATAAATTAAATGTAGGTGCGACTTGGATGAGAATGATGGAACGACCCGTTACTCAAAAGGTAGATTTCGGGAGTGAGCCATTTAAAAATAATATCATTGGTTTTGATTTTGCCTATAGAACAGATGTTCCTTTCTTAACGAAATTAATTGATGCATTACCTGTTATTTCTACGAAAGAAAAATCTACTTTTTCTTTAACCGGAGAATTCGCCCATTTGATTCCTGGTCAACCTAAAGCGATTAACAAAAATGGTACGTCTTATGTGGATGACTTTGAAGGGTCTCAGAGTACAATCGATTTAAAATCTTTGCAATCTTGGAGATTAGCATCTATCCCACAAGGTCAACCGGGGTTGTTTCCTGAAGCATCTAATCAAGATCTTTCTGCCGGATTTAAGCGATCAAAATTGGCTTGGTATATTATCGATCCTTTATTCTTTCAAAGCAACAATTTAACTCCTCAACACATTATAGATGATCCAGCTCAGCTTTCCGACAGTAGAATGAGATTGGTCAACTTAACAGATATTTGGCCAAATTTCGACCCGGCTTATGGGTCTATTCAGAATGTTACCGTTTTAGATTTAGCATATTATCCTCAGGAAAGAGGAATGTATAATTATGATACAACAAACACAGTTAATGCTGACGGTACATTCATTAATCCTGAAAATAGATGGGGTGGGATAATGAGAGCGCTCACAACGACAAACTTTGAGCAAGCAAATATTGAATTTATTCAATTCTGGATGTTAGATCCTTTTAATGTAGATGCAGAGAATGTAAATCCTAACGCAACACACAATGGAGGTGATTTGTATTTTAATTTGGGTAACATTTCAGAGGACATCTTACCCGATTCTCGTAAAAGTTTTGAAAATGGCTTACCCCCAACAGGTGTTTCCATTGTGGATGATCTAGATACGACCGCTTGGGCAAGAGTTTCTACACAACAAGTAGTAGTGAATGCTTTCGATAACGACCCAAATTCCCGCGTGAATCAAGATATTGGTTTGGACGGTTGGAACAATGTTGATGAACGTTTAAATTATACGAGTTATGTGAATTGGGTAAATTCTAATTCAACACTTTCTGCCGAAGCGAAAGCAAGAATGATTGCTGATCCATCCAATGATGATTATAATTATTACAGAGATGACAACTATGATGCTGATCAAGTAGATATCCTAAGCCGTTACAAAAAATACAACGGAATGGAAGGTAATTCTCCAACAACTGAAATGTCAGCATCAATTAATGGGGATGGATATCCCACGATTAGTAACAATTCTCCAGATAGAGAGGATATCAATAATGACAACAATTTATCTGAATCAGAAGCCTATTTTCAATATAAAGTGAGTTTGCGTCCAACTGATTTAGTCGTAGGGAAAAATAATATTACCAGTATTCAAACTTACACGAAAGGAAATGGTGACAAAGAACGATGGATACAATTTAAAGTACCTCTTGCAGATTACGATTTAAAAGTAAACGGAATTACGGATTTTAGGTCTATTCGATTCATGAGAATGTTTATGAAAGATTTTGATGAAGAAGTTGTACTTCGTTTTGCGAGGTTAGAATTTATTCGTGGTGAATGGAGAAGGTATTTATTGGATTTGACTGAGCCTGGAGATGGAATTGTTTATGATCCAAACTTAACGACGTTCAATATTGGGGCAGTTAATATTCAGGAGAATAATGATAGGCAACCAATAAATTATGTAATTCCACCTGGTATTCAGCAAGAAATTGACCCTTCGCAAACACAACAACGACAATTGAATGAGCAATCATTAAGTCTTGAAGTGTGTGATTTACCAGACGGAGATTCTCGTGCTGCTTATACAAATGTTCAATTTGACGTTCGTTCGTACAAGAAATTAAAGATGTTTGTTCACGCTGAAGAAGTTGACCCTGCTAAACCATTGAATGATGAAGATTTAACTATTTACGTACGTTTAGGAACAGATTTTACAGATAACTATTACGAATATGAGATGCCACTCAAAACGACACCTTGGGGAACAAGTTCGGAGACATCTATTTGGCCAGAAGAGAATTTTATTGAAATCGTTTTTGATGATTTGTTGAAATTGAAAATGAAAAGAAACAACTTAATCAGTGGAGGAAATTCATCCATTTCTTATGTAACACTTTTCTCTGAGATTGATCCAAAAAATTCAAATCGTATTTTACGTGTGAAAGGTAGTCCAAATCTTCAGGGAATTAAAACAATAATGATTGGGATTAGAAACCCACACAAAAATACCCACACTTTAGATACTTGGAATGAAGATGGTCAGCCAAAATGTGGCACCATCTGGGTAAACGAGTTGCGGTTAACAGACTTTATGAGTGAGGGTGGATCCGCTGCGGTAGCTCAAATGAAAGTGCAATTTGCCGATTTTGCCAACTTGAACATGTCAGCAAACTATTCTGGGTTAAATTGGGGGTCGGTCGAAAGTCGAGTTTCCGAAAGACAACGTGACGAAAGAATAGGTTTTGATATGAACACCAATATGCAGTTGGGACAGTTTTTTGGAAAAAGAGCAAAAGTTTCGGTTCCTTTCTTTTTTGGTTATTCTTTGGGCATTATTAATCCAGAATATGACCCATTTAATCCGGATATTCGTTTAAAAGATTATTCTGCAGAAGAGCGTGCTCAAAAGAAAAAACAAGGACAAGATTTCACAGAACGAAAATCGTATAACTTTACCAATGTTCGGAAAGAAATGAAAGCTGGAGTGAAACCTCGAATTTGGAGAATTTCAAACTGGTCGGCAAATTATGCCTATTCAGAAAACTTGCACCGCGATTTCAATACAAATTACGATAGAACAAAAATTTGGACGGGTGGCTTGAATTACAATTATGCATTCAATTCGCAACCCTACATGCCTTTTGCAAATGTTAAAAAATTAAAGAAATCGAAATGGTTGGCATTAATTCGAGATGCAAATATTTACTTGAAACCAAAAAACATTTCTTTTAGTTCTGATCTTTTAAGAAGTTACAATGAAAGACAAGTGAGGAACAATCTTGTGCCTGATTATGAATTCCGTCCTGTTTATGTGAAACGATTTAATTGGAACAGAACGTATGGAGTTCAATACGATATCACACGTAAATTAAAATTCAAGTTTGATGCAACCAATCGTTCTATTTTTGAAGAAGGGGATGGTAGAGTGGATCGAAAAGAGGACCCGGATGGTTATCAAGCATTCAAAGACACAATTGGAAGGCAATTGGGCACATTTGGTAAAGCAATGGATTATTCCCACAATTATAGTTTAAGTTACACTTTGCCTTTTGATAAAATACCAGCGTTGGATTGGGTTACTGCAAATGTAAAGTATTCTTCTGCATACAATTGGCAGAGAGCACCGTTAGGTCAGTCTGAATATGGGAATATTATTCAAAATAGTCGAAATATTAATACCACTGCACAGTTGAATATGACTAATCTGTACAATAAAATTCCATTCTTTAAGAAGGTAAATCAAGGAGGAAGAACAAATAGCAGAGGTCGAGCAATATCAACACGAAAAACTCCAGGGGAAGGTGGAGGGATAAAACCGAAAGAAGCTGAAGAAAATGAAATTCCTGAGGAAGACATGACGCGTAAACAGCTTCGTGAGAAAAGAAAAAAAGAACGCAAAGAAGAGCGAGAAGAAAAAAAGGAAAAGAAAAAGAAAGAACCGGTTAAGCCGATTTATGGTTTCCTTGCTCGAATGGTAATGACTGTGCGTAGCGTTTCGGGTAGTTATTCTGTAACAGAAGGTACTCTACTGCCAGGTTATAATCAAGAAGTTGGAATTTTAGGATATAATCCAAGTTTTAACACGGGGTTAAGTGGTTTTATTTTCGGTCAACAACGTTACAGTGTTTTCGGGAAAGAAACCAACTATAATCCTGCTGAAATTTCTCGTGATAACGGTTGGTTGGTGCAGAATGAAAACTTGAATAGACAGTTTTCGAATACCCATTCAAAAAACCTTAATTTTAGAGCTACACTTGAACCTTTTAAAGATGTGTCCGTTGAATTAACGTGGGCAAGAACATACAGTAAAAACTCACTCGAATTTTACCGATGGAATAATACAACATCTCAATTTGAGAGTCAAAGTAGAGTAGATGTTTCTACCGTTACTTACTCAAACATCTCTATTGGTAGCGCATTTGTTAAATTGGGTAAAGGGTATTCTTCTTCTGTTTTCGACCAAATGTTAACCAGTCGAAAGGAAATCTCACAAATATTAGGTGCTCAAAATACAAACTCTACCCAAAACACTTCTGGATACTACAGCGGATATGGTGGCACACAGCAAGAGGTTGTTATGGGTGCATTCTTGACGTCTTACACGAACCGGAATATAAGTGAAAAGAACATTAATCCGATTAAAAATATGCCATTGCCCAATTGGTCAATTAATTACAATGGCTTAAAGAAATTCAAATTTATGAAGAAACACGTTAGAAATTTCGTGATTCGTCATGCGTATAGTTCAACAGTGAGTATTTCTGGAATGCAATCTAATTTGAATGCTGAATTTGATGCGGACGGAAATGCAACAGCACGAGATTTAAACAATAACTTTATTGCAGGCATGCAAATTCAAAATGTTCAAATTTCTGAACGATTCTCTCCGTTGATTGGTATTGATGCAACGTGGAATATAAAAGGACAAGGTTTAATCACGAAGTTCGAGTACAACCGTGATAAAAGTGCAATTCTTTCGCTGAATAATAATCAAGTTACTGAAGTTCTCGGAGAAGAATGGGTAATAGGATTAGGTTACAAATTCAAGAAAATCCGAGTACATAAGAAAGTCGACCCAAGTCCAATTAATGTACGTTTTGATTTCTCTTTCCGTGATAACTTAACAGTGATTCGTAAAGTTGTTGAAGAAACAACTCAAGCGACTGCAGGTCAGAAAGTAATTTCATTTAAAGCATCTGTAGATTACAACCTTTCAAAATATTTAACAGTTCAGTTGTATTATAATCAAACACTAAATACACCTAAAATAGCAACTTCTTACCCAACAGGTAATATGAGTGTAGGTTTAAGATTTAGATTTAATTTAGCGGGTGTACAATAATGATTCGAGCAATAATACCATCAGATGTTTCTGCAGTTTTGGATTTAATTCAAGGTTTGGCGAACTACGAAAAAGAGCCTGATGCTGTTTCAAATACTGTAGAAAAGTTACACGATGACCTTTTTGTCCACAATTACTGCGATGCTTTTGTTGCAGAAAAAGAAGGTCAAATTATAGGTTTTGCTTTGTTTTACACGTCTTATTCAACATGGAAAGGACCTTGTGTATACTTGGAAGACTTATTCGTATTACCGGAAGAAAGAGGTACAGGAGCAGGTTCGTCTTTATTCGATAGGGTGGTTCAAGAAGCGAAGAAAAGAGGGGTGGCAAGAATGGATTGGCAAATCCTCGATTGGAATACGCCTGCGATTGAGTTTTATAAACGCAAAAATGCAATCCTCGATGATGAATGGTTGAATGGGAGATTGTTTTTTGAAGATTAAGACTACTTTAAATAATCATTGATGAGTTTTTTTAGAGGAAACTTAATTCGCCCAAAAATAACCTTTGTGGTTGTTGAATCAATATAAAATTGTACAGGAGTATAGTTAATCGTCCACATAACCTGGTTGTTTAAAAGTGGATTTACAACAGGTTCATAATGACTTGTGTAAAAAATCATAGAACTGTCGCTTAGACGATGATTAAATGGAGGGGAAAAGATGAAACGATGTTTATTCCCATCTGCTGAAATAATTCCTTTGCTTTTTACTTTATTGAATAAGATTTCGGGAGATTTATTTGTGTTCAAAAACAATGAAAAGTTAGAAATTTTTACCTTTCTGCTTTTTGACACTTCTCTAACATTGAAATCATCATCTAATTCAGAAACAATATACTTCTCTCGTATATATTCTATTCCTCCACGACGAAAAGCGATGTTTCCATCAAAATTCTCCCAGAAACTTTCAACAGGAAAACCAATTTTTGATGCTATACTATCTATAAAATGATGATAGGGATGATTGGGGTGGCTTTTAAGTGATCTAAAATCTAGATTGAGGTTAATCAATTGTCGTGTGTATACACGCATGGGAAATCCTTTTCCACCCTCTTTGAGTTGAAACGCAAGTGTGTCAAAATGGATTACACTTGTTTGTACGATAAAATGAGAAGAGTCATTCTTGAGTTGTATAAAACCAGATTTAATTCCATATTTTTTCAACTTCGGTAGTCTTATTTCTGCGACTAAATGATCGAGTTTAAAATCGACTGTATTTAAAAATAAACGCCACCTTGGATGAATACTACGAGGTTTTGCTGTAGTAATTCTATTTAACGTGGAGAGAAACTGCTCCCCTTTATAAATTAAAAACCAATCTTCTTCATGTGCAAAATAGAGGTCAAATTCTGGAGAATAATCATAATGCTGGTCGTTGATGAGCGTATCTTTTATGGTAATACTTTTCGACATTCGTAGAATACCAAGATTAATTTTACTTTCATCTGAAACAGAAAAAAGAATACCCCAATCATTTCCAGAAAGACTATCATTCCCAAAAAAGTAAACAGGGCTTTGGGTGTCTACTCCGTATTTTTTACTTCGACTAAGAATGATGTTTGGCGAAAGAATATCTCGAAAAGAAACATCATAATAATAAAGTGTTTTAGAAAGGTCTTCCGATAATTCCAGAAGATTGCTTTGCCCAATAATATTTGCAATAGGTAGGCGATCAATAATTCTTGCACGTTCAATTTTTTCCGTTCTCCATGGTTTAATAAACAACAAAATTGCAAAACCTCCTGCAAGGAGAAATATGAGAATTAATTTGCGCCACATTGAATTCTATTTAGAATTAATGTACAAACTATTAATTAAATCGAGGATATAAATGAAGGCATCTTCATTTTCACCATCAAAAGAGTAGTTGATTTTAAAAGATGCTTTTTCCTCCGTTAAATTTGTTGAAGTAAGTTCAAATTTCCCTTTTTTTCCTTTCAAAACATCAATCAATGCATTCTCTTTATCACTGAAAATAGATTTTGGCAAACCTTCCACCGCTTTTCCTAAGTCTGAATAAGCATAAACAAATGAACTTCCTTTTGCTTTTTTCGCCATCTCTTTAGTGATTGCATTGTCGGTATAACCATCAACGTGGTTTTTTGCCAAGTCTTCATCATTGGTGAAAATGAGTAGGTTATTTCTCATGATTACAAACAATGGGGCAGATTTCATAGCACCATCTTTAATGATCCAGTAATCACCTTCTCGTCTGACTTCTTTCTTCGATAATTTTTCAATAATAGAGAAAATTCTATCAGCAAAGTCTATTTTTTCACTGGTAAAGCCCAACGTGAAAATAGGCATATCTTCTTCTGCGTCTACGGTTTCTGAAGTGTATTCAAACGTATTTTCATCGTAATGCGTAATTACTTTTTCTGTTTTTACTTTTTTAATTCCACTGTAAGTACCAAACATACTCCCTTTGTAAGTGTCGAACAAAGCATCTTTATCAACCCACTCATTAAAAATCTCAAAAACAAGTAAATTAATCGTAGATTGTTCATCATCTTTATCCTCCAATAAAGGAATAATGACATCGTAGGCAGCATCATACGCTTCTCGAGTATTGATGTTATATGTGAAAAATGTACTGTTGTCTTTATGAATGTATTTCAACACATTTTTATCAAATTTTGCATCGGTGAGTTCTGTGTATATCTCCCCTAATTCCTCATTGTATTTTGCGTCAAAAAGTAAGTCAACCGATTGTTCGTTTACAACTAAGTCTCCGACCAATACATTGTCATCATACAATCCATCAATATTTCTTAAAACAGGAGGATAAATAAAGTTAAGTATTGAAAATGAACTTCGTTGCTTCAAAACATTGTTGTTGACGTAGAAAACACCTTCCGTTTCGTGCGTTAATTGTTCTTTAAAAACAATAGAGCTCTTGATTAAGTTCACTTTTTTATTGAAAAGTTCATTGCAAACAAGGTTCAAATATTCTTTTCTCAAACTCATTTCAACAGAATCAAGAATTTCATAGAAGGTCATTTCCGTTGGGTTTTCGCTTGCTTCTGGAAGCTCTGCAACATTTACTGGAATGGATGTATTTTCTTCAATTTCATATTCATCATCTAAGGGTAATGTGATTTCTTCTATGATGGTATTGTAACGCATCGAAGAATTCCCACGAGCTTTCCAGATCGAATCAGCGATGTTGGTCGCGTTATCATAATCAGGTGAAACACGAATTAATATTCCTAATTCTCCCACAATGGCGATGTGATTATAATAAGAGTTGTAAAACTCTACGCCTTCATATTTACATTCAATTTGGTCAAAATCATCAAATACATTGAAGAGTTTGTTCTCATCTTTTACGCCAAATGTCAATCCTGAAACTTCAAATTTTTCATTCTTACCAAAGAATACGTTGAAACGTTAGTCGAAATCAATTCCAGAATCTTTTAATGTCTTTCCGTTCGTGGAACCATCAAATAATTCTTGTTGAATTTCTTCCATGAAATCGTATTCAATCAATTGATCCAGGGATATTTTCTGAAGAATATTGATGTTATTGATACTAAAGACGGAGTTCGCCGAAGCAGGAATTAAGTCTTCAGACTTTTGAGCATAACTAAAGGAATGAAGTAGTGCAAGAAGTGGTAAGATGATATATTTCATAGGAGGGATAATTACTTTAAATTCAGTATAAACACTTGTGTCAAAGGTACAAAAAAGTGATGTGATATAG
The DNA here is from genome assembly GCA_024280155.1 of Bacteroidota bacterium. GTDB lineage: Bacteria > Bacteroidota > Bacteroidia > Flavobacteriales_D > Crocinitomicaceae > UBA4466. The sequence goes on along the minus strand of JAJRQQ010000035.1, from coordinate 35,880 downwards.
TTAAATATGTCACTTATTCTATCAAATAAATCGTATTGTCGAGTAATTGAGGGTTTTGAATTAACGCATACGGATTTGTTTGTACCATGACTGCTTTTTTATTTTTTGACATCCGTGCTTTTTCATTTTCAAACTTTTTTATTTCCGTTTTGAAACGAGTAATAGAGGTGTATTTACCTTCTTTTAATAATTTTGTCTCGTCAGAATTTATTTTTCTTGCCTTATCAATAGTGATTTGTGGTACTGAACGAACCAATTTCCTTCCTTCATAAGAAATCCAAGAATGATTCATCCCTTTTATTTCACGGCCGTTATTTTCCTTAATCGCTAATTCTTTTATGGCATTTTGTAATTTTTCGATAGAAGTAAAATCACAAGAGAGTTTAAAAATAAAATTTGAGTAATCTTTTGAGAATGACACATTCGAGATGCCTTCTTTTGTTTTTAATTCCTCCACCAACCGATTTAATTTAGCAGAAATATCCTCAATAGAAGGAACTTTTTTCCCATCCAAACTATCCAATGCGAGAATGGAATTTATTTTTACTTTGCTAGAACTTAAGTTGACAGAATACTTAAATGTTCCACTTCCATCTTCATTTATTGAGACATCATCAATGATTTCAACACAAGAAGTGAGTAGGAAGATGAAAGAAAAAATAGATAAGAACAACTTCATAATATAAATATAAGCAAAATAAGCTGTAATTAATGAAATTAACCAGTTGAATCTAACCGATTAGTTTTTTGTTCTCAATTCTCAATTCTTCTTTTCCTTTTCCTTATATTTGCACGAAAATTCAACGAAATGGCGGACGAAAGAATATCAACAAGTAAAGCTCCAAAACCGGTAGGTTTATATCCTCATGCAAGAAAAGTAGGAGATTTACTTTTTTTATCAGGGGTTGGACCGAGAGTTGCGGGTTCTGATGCTACAGATTCTGCTGTTCCTGGTTTGAAGTTAGACAAGAATGGAAACTTTTTAGAGTTTGATTTTGAAGCGCAATGCAGAAGTGTGTTCGATAATGTGAGAATTATTTTGGAAGAATCGGGTTCATCATGGGATAAATTAGTCGATGTGACAGTCTTTTTGGTAAATATGAAACGCGATTTTCATACCTACAATAAGATTTACGCAGAATACTTCAAAGATAACTTACCGTGTAGAACAACAGTAGAGATCAATTCTTTGCCAACGCCAATTGCGATTGAATTAAAATGTATTGCAACAATTAAATAATTATGTTAAGATTTATTATTAGAAGCATCATAGCGCTTGCTTCATTAGCTTTTACAGTAGCTTTGTTTTACAATGGATATTGGGGATGGGGAATCGTGATGATTTTCGTTCTCGTTATTATTGGATTTACTTTCTTTCGTGATGAAAGAATGATTATGGCTTTGAATGCGATGCGTTCCGGAGACACAGAAAAAGCAGGAATGTATGTTCGAAAAATTACTCATCCTCAGTTTTTACCAAAGAAACAACATGCTTATGTCTTGTTTCTTCAGGCCGTGCTTGGAACACAAGAATTAGGTATGGCGAAAAGTGAAGAGTTATTACGTAAAGCAATGGGTATGGGATTGAGAACTGGACAAGATAATGCTGTTGCACGAATGCATTTGGCGGGTATTTGCGCTCAAACTGGACGAAATAAAGAAGCGTTATCACTTTTAGTTGAGGCGAAAAAATTAGATGAAAATGGTGCAATGAAAGATCAAATTTCTCAAATGCAGAAACAATTGAAAGTGGCACCTTCTAAAAATCAAATGAGAATGGCACAAATGCAACGTGGTCGACAAAAAACACCGCGTCGTAGATAATGTCTACACCAAAATTGTTTACCACAGGTTGGGCAGATTATGAATTAATCGATGCAGGCGGTGGAAAAAAACTAGAGCGATGGGGTAAAATAATTACCATTCGTCCTGAAGTGCAAGCTTATTTTAAGTCTGGAAAAACATTCGATGAATGGTATAAGATGGCAAATTGGGAATTTATCTCAAAAGGCAGTCAATCGGGTTCATGGAAGAAATTGAAAGAGTTTTCTCCAAAACAATGGGAAATTCAATACAAAAAACTCACTTTTCAACTTCAATTGACCAAATTCAAACACGTTGGACTTTTTCCTGAACAGAAAATCAATTGGGATTTTATTTCAGAGAATTTAGGTTTTGAAAATAGATTTTTAAATCTTTTTGCCTATACAGGTGCTGCATCCGTTGTCGCTAGAAAAGAAGATGCAACAACCTTTCATGTGGATTCTGTCAAACAACGGATCACTTGGGCAAAAGACAATATGGAGTTGAGTGAATTGGATAGAATAAAATGGGTGCATGAAGATGCGTTGAAATTTGCACAACGTGAGCTGAAAAGAGGAAATAAGTACAAAGGAATCATTATGGATCCACCTGCGTATGGAATTGGAGCAAAAAAAGAACGTTGGAAGTTGGAAGATAAATTAGATTACCTCATGGAGAATGCATCTAAATTACTCCAAAAAGATGGTTTCTTGATTTTGAACACTTATTCTCCGAAAATTGACCTTAAATTCCTCGAAAGAAAAGCAAATAATCATTTTAGAAATCGCCATTTTGAAGTAAAAGAATTGTGGATGAAAACAACGACAGGGAAGGAATTGTATTATGGTAATTTATTAAGAGTGGGAGGATAATTACCACAACGGCTCCACATCATTCCTTGTCAAATAAACCTCTACAATAATCCGTGAAACCAATTCTAGCGTTATTTCTTCCTGTGAAATGAGAAGATTATAAGTGGCTTTTCTTTCTAAACTTTCTTTCTTTTCGACAACACCTAATTTTAGCAAGGTATTTCGACCTAATAATTTCCCTCCATAACAATACTTGAAAGAATTATTGGTGATTTCCCCTTTGATATTTGCCAATCGGAGGAGTAGTTTATACGTTTTGTTGAAGTATTTTTTATACTGCCGAATTCGGACTTTTGTTAATTCATCTCCATGAAGAATTTCACCAGTATAACGAACAATCTCGTTCAACTCAGCTAAATAAACTTTACGTTCTTCGGGAGTTTGTTCCATGAATAATGTTTAACTCAAAATTTTATCCGCCAAAACATCACTCAATTTAAAGTAACTTTCCACTGTCCACCCTCCAACATGAGGAGAAAAAAGTGTTTTTTCCGATTCTAGTAAGTATTTAAAATAAGGATGAATGTCTTCTTTATTCTCGAAGAACGATTCAAAACTTGATTTCTCATATTCCAAAACATCTAAACAAGCACCGAGAACTTTCCCATTCTCTAGAGAATTAACTAAAGCAGAAGTTTGTACAATTTTACCGCGAGAAAGGTTGATGAGGTAAATGTTTTTTCTGAAAGAAGCGAAGAATTCATCATCTGCAAAGAAAATCGTCTCTTCATTCTGCGGAATATGAAAACTCACCACATCACAATTTTTATATAAATCTTCTAACGTTGATTCTGTGATAAACTCATTCCCAAAATCTGTTTTGTATTTATCATATACGAGAATTTTGACATCAAAACCACGTAATTTTTTAGCAAAAGCAGAACCATTATTTCCAAAACCGATAATTCCAACCGTTTTCCCATCGAGTTCAATCCCGCGATTTCCCTCTCGGTCCCATTTGCCATTTCTCACTTCTCGGTCTGCCAGATGCAAACGGTTAAAAAGGGATAATAACATTCCTAGCGCATGCTCCCCAACCGCATTTCGATTTCCTTCAGGGGCATTGTACAAATTGATGTTATTGTTCTTGCAATACTCAATATCGATGTTTTCCATTCCAGCTCCAGAACGAGCAATGAATTTCAAGTCATTAAAATGTTTTAAAAAATCTTCATCCATTTTAAAACGAGAACGGATTACGATTCCAATTGCATCATTTATTTCTAACTGACATTTCTCTTTTGAAAGTTTTGTTCCATCTATACAGTTATATCCTGCTTCGGTTAAACGTTCATTGAGAATAGAGTGAACTGTATCGATAAAGAGAACTTTCATAGTTTTTAAAGTCCATACATTAATACACCGATTGTTAAGTATATGAGAATACCGAGTACATCATTCAATGTTGTGATAAATGGACCTGTTGCTAGAGCGGGGTCAATTTTATATTTATCAAGTAATAAAGGGATAAGTGTTCCGAATATTCCTGCAAAAATAATAACCGTAAATAATGATAAACTCACAACGATTCCTAAAGTTGAACTATCAAAAACATAGGCAATTCCATATATAATAATAGAAAGTACAAGTCCGTTAATTAATGCGACGAGAGCTTCTTTCGTGATTTTCTTAAAGATAGACCCAAATTGATCTGTTCCACGTGCGAGTGATTGCACAACAATTGCAGATGACTGTACACCAACATTTCCTCCCATTGCTGTAATTAAAGGGATAAAGAACGCTAGAGCAGGTACTTCAGCAATTCCCCCCTCGAAGCCTGAAATAACTTGAGCGCCAAAAACCCCGCCCATTAATCCAATCAAAAGCCATGGCATTCTAGCTCTAAAAATCTTCCAAACAGAATCATCCGATTCAATGTTCTCAGAGATACCCGAAGCCATTTGAAAATCTTTTTCTGCTTCATCTTTTATGACATCTACAACATCATCAATCGTAATCCGACCAACTAATTTGTTATTTAAGTCAACAACAGGGACAGAAACAAGATCATATTTTTCCATTATTCTTGCCACTTCCTCTTTATCGTCATCTGTTTTTACAGAAATAACATTCTTGTTTTGATATAAATCAGCAATTTTAGTAGAAGGTTTGGCAAATAATAAACTTTTTAGAGAAAGAAATCCTAAAAGTTTCTCATTCTCATCAACAACATAAATCGTAAAGATTTTCTCAACATTCTCGGCTTGCTTTCTTAATTCAACAACACAACGGTTGGTTGGCCAATCAATTTGAGCTTGGATGAATTCTTTTTGCATCAAACCACCAGCAGTGTCTGCATCATAGTTTAATAAATCTACAATGTCTTCAGCAGTTTCATCATCTTCTATTTGAGAAATCACCTCTTCGACCTGCTTTTTAGGCAACTCACTCATTAAATCGGCTGCGTCATCAGAATCTAACTGCTCTACTTGTTCTGCAATTTCTTTGGTAGAAAAAGATTGAATTAAAGCATCACGAAGATCTTCATCAAGGTCCATTAAAATATCACCCTGAACTTCTTCGTTGAGTTTATTGTACAGAAAAGAAGCCTGTTCAACATCTAACTCATCAAGAACACTTGCAATGTCTGCATCGTGAAGTTCACATACATTTTTCTGAATCCACGAATTATCTTGACGAGCAATTGCTTCGCTTAATAAGTCAAGATATTCTTTTGTTAATTCAAACCGCATGATTAGATTTTTGTGCAAAGATAAGGAGAATATATAATTCAGCGAGTTATTCTTCAATTAAGAATAATTGGTTGATTTATTTAGGCCTTTTTACGTTCTCGTTTTAAACTATACAAACCGTAGAATAAACCAAAAAATGTCACTCCAGTTTGTGTTTCAATAGTGTCTTCAACCAGAAATGATGCAAGAAAGATAACCATAAATAGGAGACCAATCATAGTTGTGTTTTGGAAATTAAAACGGATAAAATAAGCAATCATCCAAACAAAGTAGATAAATCCAATGACCCCGAATGTTAATAGAATGGTTAAGAAATAATTGTGTGCTCTTTTTCTATTTTCAACTCTAAGCTTAGAATTATTTAGTGTGTATTGTTTATTGAATTCATCTTGAACATCTCCAGACCCAACGCCTATGATTATATTCTTTGAGAAGATTTGCCATCCATTTTTCCAAAATTCCATTCGTTGTAAGAGTGAATGTCCATTTGGGTCTGAAGAGTTAATGATTTGATATTTTACACCATACAATCTCGAAATAAATCCTTTTTCGTGTACATTGGTTTCACCTTGTTCAATTCGTCGGACATCAGTTTGACTCAATTGCGTCAAACCAACAGAATCTTTTCTTAAATTCTTCGAGAACAAGTAACGGATTAGTGTTTCTTTAATCGGTTGACCTTTTTTGTCAAGACTATCAATCGGAATTTCTGAATAGTGACTCCAGTTCTGATGAATTTCTGGATTGCAAATGTATAAATGTGTGGGTTGGTTGTTTACAGGTGAGATATATTTAAACACATGCACATATTCATTGCCGTTGATGGTTTTTAAATCAATATCTAAGTAATCTTTTTTGGATATCTCTACAGGAGAAAACATCCAAACCAGGAGATAAATAATTGAGAAAAGTGAAATCGAAAAGAATGGAATTAGCATCCATTTTCTCGTATTCCAAAGTCGAATAATGGTGTAAATTGATAGACCTGCAAACAAGGTAATTATTCCTGAGAGTACTTGACTGTAGATTGTATAAAACATGAGCCAAGCAATAAAAATTGTAAGAAGAGTATTCAAACGAATATTTTTTTTTCTAAGAAATGTAATCAATATGATAATAACCATCGAAATAATGATGGAGAGACGGATATGAGAAGAAAATAAAGACATCCCTCGGACATCTTGATATACACGTTCCGCAAAAACTTGTTGATAGCTTAAGAAGTTAATCAGAGAAATTAGAAGGGTTGAAATAGTAAAACACCAAAGAATAATTTTAATGTGTAGATCCTTTAGAATTGGCTTAGCAACTATAACTGTAGGTAAAACGAGTAGGGGGAGTTTTACTCGAAGATCATCAATGTAATATTCAAAATTAGAACTCCAAAGAATGGAAAAAACGTGAAGTAAGAAAAAACCAAGGATAAAAAGGTATGCTTTGTTCGTTTTTAAATTTTGATAATAGTTTTTGAAATTCCCTTCAAGAATGAGGTTTAAGACAACGAACATCATTCCAATAGACATGACAACCTTGTTTAGAGGAATCCCAATTGCAATTCCACTCAATCCAAAAAGATGAAGGTATGTGTGTGCATTACTTCCGAAAAAACGGTTGAGCATAATTAGTTGCAGTTTATTGTTTTCAAACCAATTGTTAGAATATATAAACGATTATTTTCCTAAAATAGTGTTATATCTGGCTGTATTTTGGAGGATTTCAATGGAAGAATCGATAAATGGGTCATTTTTAAATGATTGAATTGCTCTTCCGTTTTGGAAATAGTACCTTGAAATGATTTCATTCTCTAAAAATGAAGTGATTTGGCCTTTGAATTTTTCTAAATCACGTTCTTTAGAAGGAGTAACTTTAGTGAGCATGGCTTCATATTCTGTTTCAATATCTTCAAAATACCCTTCTTTAACCGCCGTTTTTTTCATCTCAAGCAGCACTTCTTCTGAAATTGTAGAATAGGAGAATTCTTTGGATAAAATAAAAGATTTAAACATCTGATATTCTTCGTTAGTAATAGAGAATTCTTCAGGGGGAGAAATAGTATCATGAGCATAATAGAATTTTGTTGCATAATTAAAAATCAAGTTATTTTTAAACAATGCAATGGTCAATCCACTGAGTTCTTTTTGATTTATTTTCTCGTCAGGCTCTATACCTCTCCCGTCAATAACTTCTCTTCCGTTTATAGTTTTAAAAATCGTAATTAAAGAATCTGGAATCTCTTCAGGAGCATCTTTACTCAATTTGTCATAGTATTCCAACCTTTGAACACATCTCCCTGACGGTGTGTAGTATTTTGCAATGGTTAATTTCATTTTTGCCCCGTAGTCTAAATCATAGGTTCTTTGTACCAATCCTTTTCCATAAGATCTCGTCCCAACAATTACTGCTCGATCTAAATCTTGTAACGAACCCGAGACAATTTCACTTGCAGAAGCTGAACCTTCGTTGACCAATACCACAAGTGGAATATCCAAATCAAGTGGGTCAGATTTAGTTGTATAAGTTCTGTTTTCTTCTGGAACTCGACCTCTCGTTGTCACAACAGTCTGACCTTTGGGTACAAAGAAGTTTACAATTCGAACGGCTTCGATGAGTAATCCACCACCATTTCCACGTAAATCCAACACCAAACTTTCCATGCCTTGTTCTTTTAATTTAATAAAAGCATCTTGAACTGAGCTAGATGCTGTGCGAGTAAAGCTATTCAGTTTAATGTAACCGGTCTTTTCATCAATCATTCCAGAATAAGGAACATCCGGAAGTTTTATTTCATCTCTTTCAACAGTGATTTTCTTCTTGTCACCATTAATTCGTTCAATTTCAACCTCTATTCTAGTTCCTTTTGGCCCCTTTAAAGCTTTAGAAACTTCATCAGAATTTAGGTTGTACATTGATTCCCCATCAATTGTAATTATTTTATCTCCTGCTTTTAAACCGCTTTTATCTGCAGGTTTATCTTCGTATGGCTCAGAAATATAAACATAGCCGTCTATTTTCCATATTCTAGAACCAATCCCACCATATTGACCAGTTGTCATTAAACGATAATCTTCTATGTTTGCTTCATGGTAATATACTGTATATGGATCTAATTCTTTTAGCATTGCATCTATGGCCGTTTTAGACATCTGACCTGCTTGAATGTCATCTACGTAGTATTTTTCAAGATGCTCGTATATTTGGTCCATTAATTCTAAAGACCGGATAACTTCAAAACCATTGGACTGTGCAAACGATATCCCAGAGAAAAGAAGAATGATATGAAAGACAATAAAGCGAAAAAGATTATTCATGAAGCGAGGATAAAATTTTAGTAAATAATTTATTAATTTTTTTTGAAGAATCTCATGTTTCATTTCTTCTTGGGTACTATATATAAGGAAGATGTTTAGAAAACGACCGCGAAGTTTTAACTCCTCTTCAAAAGAGTGTTTATTCAGTCGAACTGTTTCCCTCATAATACGTTTAATTCGATTTCTTTGGACAGCTTTTCGGAAAGTTCGTTTTGGTGCAGAAAAAACAATGTTAAAAGTATGTTCTTGGTCCAAAAGATTTTCTTCACGAATAAAGGCCACAAAAGGGAAGGAAGAAATACGTTTTCCTTCTTCAAAAAGCGAATCAATTACTTTTCTGCTTTTTAGCGAATAATCTCTACCAAGTTTGAATCGCATAATTATTCGGATAATCGAGGAAGGTTGATTTTTTCTTTAATGATAAAGCTAGTTGGAAATTCAGCTTCAATTTCTGCTTTTATCTTCTCAGCTTCTAGTCGAGTTCTAAAATCTCCAACTTTTAAAAAGAAATTTGGTGCAGTGTAGCTTGTATAGGTGTCTATTTCAGGAAATTTAGCAATAAAGTAAGCTCTTTTAGAGTTAATAAGAGACTTATCACTGTCAAAAAAGAGCTGAATTCGATAGCCATTTATCTGAGGGTTAATTTCATTTTGAGGAATATTTGATTGAGCTTCAATCAATGCATTTATCCTACTGTCTTCAATAATTTCAACATCACCTTCTTGCGAAAAAGATGAATGAACAAATGAAAACGTTAATATAAATAGGAATAGTTTCATATCTGTATTCTATTTTTTAATAATTGGTTGTCAAATTTACAAAATACTTTCAATCCATGCTTAGATAAATTGATTTGAGTTTGAAACATTTTTTACAATCTTTGTGCCGAAGAGCTTTTTTAAAAAATTTGTGTGTGTATTTGTTGAGAACGTGATAGTTGAGTGTCTTTAAACGTGAAAAAAAGTTAAAACCCTTATTTAGAATGATTTTAAATTAGTGTTTTGATGGGTAAATTTGTCATAAAACTGTCACAAATTTTCGCATTTCTACTAATTTTGCTTGAACCAAGAAGTGTTTTTTGGTGTTAGACTAACAGTTTTTTATATGGAAATATCTAGTAGTCAGATGTTTAGAAATCTTAGAAAATGGAGTTTTGGAGCAGTCACATTGTTACTGTTGTCAAACTCATTCAATTCTCTTGCACAAGGAGAAGACCTGTTCAAGGTAAAATGTGCAACTTGTCACCAAGTATTTAAGGATGGTACTGGTCCCAAGTTATTTAATGTTCGTCAGAAATGGGCTGACGGTGGAGCTAATGATGAATCCATTATTCAATGGGTGAACAATTGGAGTACGGCTGTAGAAAGCGATCCATATGCTGCTACCGTGGCTGCTTGGTCTGGAGCAAGTATGATAAACTTCCCGGACTTATCGAAAGAGCAAATCACTTCAATTTTTGATTGGGTAGATTCTCAAGAGGAAAAAGTTGCTGCAACGGCTGCAACTAATAACGGAGGTGATACCTCAGGTTTGATTGAAGAAGAATCTTCGAATACCTGGGTTTGGTTGGTTTTAACCATAATCTTTATTGTTATTATTCTTGCGGTAAGTGGGGTTCGAAGACAATTGAGGTCTGCAACTGCCGAAGCAAACGGTGAAGAATTTAACGATGACATTACTTATCAGGATGAAATTAAGGAGTGGGGCTGGAACAACCGAAAGAAAGTTGTTGTTGGTGCTGTTATAGTTATAATGGGTTTAACTGTTGCTTTATTTTTGAGTTTGTATACGATAGGTGTAGTTGAGGATTATCAACCATCACAACCGATTGCTTACCCTCATGATGTTCATGCAGGAATCAATGAGATTGATTGTAAATATTGTCACAATACAGTTACTGAATCTAGAACAGCAAGTTTACCTTCGGTAAATGTTTGTATGAATTGTCACAAGCAAATCAGTGGAAGTACTCCAGAACAAGAAGCGAAAATTGCTAAAATCTACGAAGCGGCTGGTTTTATTCCAGAAGGTGGAGGTAAATATACGGGGGAAACGAAGCCGATTGTTTGGAATAAAGTTCACGTTCTTCCTGATCATGTTTACTTTAATCACTCACAGCACGTAGAAGTCGGAGGAATTGACTGTAAACAATGTCATGGAGATATGACGAAAAGAAACGAAACTGCGAAAGTTCAAAACGTTCAAGACTTGAATAAGATTGAGGGTAACGTCCAATTAACTAGACCGACATTAACAATGGGGTGGTGTATTGAATGTCATCAAGAGAAAGAAATTTCTATGGGAACACTCGATTCTAAGAAAGATGGTTATTATGATGAAATTCATAAAAGATTAACAGAACACGGTCAAGAGTTTTACAGCGATTACCTTGAGGATGGTAAAGTAACTGTGAAAGAATTAGGTGGATGGGAATGTGCTAAGTGCCATTACTAAATATATTTACAAGAAGAATTCGAAATAAGAATATGGGAATGACAAGAAAATATTGGAAAGGAATTGATGAGTTGAAAGAAACTCCTCAGTTTGTAGAATCCAGAGATCAAGAGTTTCCCGCTCAAACTTCTGTAGAAGATTTTTTGAGTGACGAAAAATTAAAAGAAACATCGACAGGTCGGCGTGATTTTTTAAAGTTTTTAGGTTTTAGTGTTGCTGCTGCCACGGTTGCTGCTTGTGAAACACCAGTAACGAAGATGATTCCTTACGTGAACAAACCTGAAAATGTAACGCCAGGTATGGCTACTTGGTATGCATCAACTTATTATGATGGAAATTCATACGCAAGTATTTTGATCAAAACCCGTGAGGGTAGACCGATTTTCATTAAAGGAAATAGAGACTTTGGTATTTCTGGAGGTTCAGTGAATCCACAAATCATAGCTTCTGTACTTGGGCTATATGATAGTCAGCGCTTGACAGATCCAATGATGGGGAATGAAGTGAGTGATATCTCTAAAGTTGACAAGAAAGTTGTTTCTTCATTGAAATCTGCGAAGAAAGTTGTTTTAGTTTCAAATACTGTGATTAGTCCGTCTGTTCTTGGTGCAATTCAAGAATTGAAATCATCAGTTAATGGTGAAGCTGGAGATAAATTTGAACACATTCAATACGATGCTGTTTCATATTCCGCTATGAGAGATGCAAACAAGGAGTCTTTCGGGTTAACAACAGAAGAAGGTTCTTTAAATGGTGTTATTCCAAATTATGATTTCTCAAAAGCAAAAACCATTGTTAGTATTGGTGCTGATTTCTTAAATTCTTGGTTGTTGCCAACTCAGTTTACTACACAGTACGCTGAAACAAGAAACCCGGATGCTAAATGGATGTCTAAACATTTTCAATTTGAATCATTGATGTCTGTTACAGGATCCAATGCTGATATAGAGGAATGATTAAGCCTTCTGAAGAAGCAAATGTTTTAGCATATAGTTTGAAAAAGTTTGGTTCAAATACTGGTGGAGTTTCAACTTCATTAAATGAGCAAGCGAAGAAAATTGCAGATGTTGCATACGATGCTTTGAAAAACTCTAAAGGTGCTTCATTAGTTGTTGCAGGATCAAATAATGTTTCTGTTCAAATTTTAGCCAATAAATTGAATGAAGTTGTTGATTCTTATGGAACAACAATAGACTTAAATAACCCAATTAACTTATTTCAATCAAATGATGCTGCAATGGCGAAGTTTGTAAAAGAAGTTGAAAGTGGTAAAGGTCCTGACGCTGTAATTCTTTATGGTGTAAATCCTGCTTATTCTTTACCAAACGGTGAAGCATTTAAAAAAGGATTGAAAAAGATTAAAATGTCTGTTTCTTTAGCATCTTATGCTGATGAAACTGCTGCTAATTGTACTTGCATTGCTCCTGATCACCATGCTCTTGAATCATGGTCGGATATGCAAGCAACTAAATCTCGCTATGCTTTAGCACAGCCAACTATTCGCCCATTGCATAATACTGTTTCTGCACTAGAATCTTTCTTGGTTTGGGCAGGTGCTGCTAAACGTGAAGGGAAGGATTCTAAAGTTGCATATAATTACATAAAGAATAATTGGATTCAATACGGATTCCCTTATCAAACCGAATATTCCGATTCAGAAATGTATTGGAACATGATGGTTCACAATAGTTGTGGAGAAGATGTAATTGCTGAATCTACAGAAGCATTCGCTTTTTCAGATGATGCAATGTCAAATCTTACTTCTAAATTACCTAAAGCTGGTAAAAGTGAGATTGTTTTATATCAAAAGGCAGCAATAGGAATTGGAAACCAATCAAATAACCCTTGGTTGCTTGAAATGCCAGATCCTTTGACAAAAGTTACTTGGGACAATTACATCACCATGAACCCTGTAGAAATGGAGGGTGAATATGCAACTACTTTTGATCAAGAAAATGGATTGAATTTAGCAACAGTGAAGGTGGGTTCTAAAGAACTTACATTACCAGTATTTCCTTTACCAGGACAAACATTAGGTACTATCGGTATAGCTTTAGGTTATGGTCGTGGTGCAAATGGTGAGAAAATTGGTAAAGCTGCATATCCAACTAAAGAATATGGAGGTTATGTTACTAAAGCTGATGGTACACCAGAAACAGTTGGTAAAAATGCATTTGAATTTGTATCATTAACGAATGGGAATTATTCATATTCTTCTTCTTGTACGATTACGAAGACTGAAGGTATCTATCCGATTACATCAACTCAAATTCACCAAACGGTGATGGGGCGTCATTCAATTGTTAGAGAAACTACATTAGACATTTATAATCATAAAGATAAAGAAGCTTACAATCCTGCGCATATGTTGCAGAAAATGGACGAGCATGGTAATCATGTTGAAGCTCCACTAAGTGAATTTGATTTATGGAAAGAACACCCTGTTGAGCATATCGGACACCGTTGGGGAATGACAATTGACCTTTCGACTTGTATCGGTTGTTCATCTTGTTTAATTGCTTGTCAGTCGGAAAATAATGTTCCAGTTGTAGGTAAAGATGAAGTAAGAAAAGGTCGTGAAATGCATTGGCTACGAATTGACCGTTACTTCGCTTCTGATGAAGAAGAAGTAGTTGGTTTACGTAAAGATGCAGATACGTTTAGTTTCGCTAAAGCTGAATTGGCTGCAACGAATCCTAAAGTGGTTCACATGCCAATGATGTGCCAACATTGTAATCACGCAGGTTGTGAAACTGTTTGCCCAGTTGCTGCAACGACACATAGTAATGAAGGCCTGAATCAAATGTCTTACAACAGATGTATCGGTACTCGTTATTGTGCGAATAACTGTGCATATAAAGTGAGACGTTTCAATTGGTTTAATTACCCATCTTACAAAGCACAAACAGAGATCAACCCATCTCAGGATGACTTAGGAAGAATGGTTCTTAACCCTGATGTTACAGTTCGTACACGTGGTGTAATGGAGAAATGCTCTATGTGTGTTCAACGTATTCAAGAAGGTAAGTTGGTTGCGAAGAAAGAAGGTCGACCAGTTGTTGACGGTGATGTAACTACAGCTTGTTCGGATGCTTGTCCAACACATGCAATAAAAATCGGAGATTGGAATGATGTACATTCTAATGTTCGTAAAGGATCTGAAAATAAACGTGCTTATCAAGCTTTAGAAGAAGTTGGTCAAAAACCAAACGTTTGGTATAAAGTGAAAGTAAGAAACGAAGACAATAAAGAATTGAGTAAACTTCAAGTTGTGAAAGAGAAACATGAGGCTCATGGAGAACATGATGCACATGCTGAATCGAATGGAGAACATCAAGAGAATAATCATCATTAATTGAAATAAAACCTATTGTAAATGCATAAGGAAGCAGCAATTAGAGAACCCCTCATCTTAGGTCACAAGACTTATCATGACATTACAGAAGACGTTTGTAGGCCTATTGAGGACAAAGCGCCAAGAATGTGGTACATCCTTTTCGGGATTGCCTTAATCATCGGCCTATATGGGATCGGATGTATTTTATACTTACTTGGAACGGGAGTAGGAGTTTGGGGATTGAACAAGACCATTGGTTGGGCTTGGGATATTACAAACTTTGTTTGGTGGGTTGGTATTGGTCACGCAGGGACATTGATTTCTGCAGTACTTTTACTTTTCCGTCAGAAATGGAGAATGGCGATTAACCGTTCTGCAGAAGCAATGACAATCTTTGCCGTTTTTATGGCTGGAATGTTTCCGTTGATTCATATGGGTCGTTTATGGTTAGGATACTGGGTTTTACCTTTACCAAATCACTTTGGTTCACTATGGGTAAACTTTAACTCACCTTTATTATGGGATGTATTTGCCATATCAACTTACCTTTCTGTAGGTCTAGTGTTTTGGTACATTGGTTTATTGCCAGATTTTGCA
Source organism: Bacteroidota bacterium (assembly GCA_024280155.1). GTDB lineage: Bacteria > Bacteroidota > Bacteroidia > Flavobacteriales_D > Crocinitomicaceae > UBA4466. The sequence continues at coordinate 20,816 of JAJRQQ010000035.1, read as the reverse complement.
ACTATTCGTGATAGAGCGAAAAAACCAGTAGCAAAAAGAATGTATTCGATTCTTGCTTTTGGATGGTCAGGTCGAGCAAAACATTGGAATCGTTTCGAAATGATATCATTAGTACTTGCTGGTTTAGCAACTCCTCTTGTATTCTCGGTTCACTCCATTGTATCTTTTGATTTCGCTACATCTGTTATACCAGGTTGGCATACCACGATTTTCCCTCCTTACTTTGTTGCAGGGGCGGTTTTCTCTGGATTTGCCATGGTGCAAACATTAATGTTAGTGATGCGTAAAGCAATGAAATTAGAAGCATATATTCACACAAGACATGTGGAATACATGAATATTGTAATTATGGTAACTGGATCTATTGTTGGTACAGCTTATATTACAGAGTTATTCATTTCTTGGTATTCTGGTGTAGAGTATGAAGCCTACGCATTCTTAAATAGAGCAACTGGACCTTATTGGTGGGCATATGCTTCTATGATGACTTGTAATGTTGTATCTCCTCAGTTAATGTGGTTCCGACCATTGAGAAGAAGTCTTACATTTACTTTTATTATTGCGATTGTAGTAAACATCGGTATGTGGTTTGAACGTTATGTAATTATCGTATCTTCTATTCATAGAGATTATTTACCATCTTCATGGAGTATGCATTACCCAAGTCATATTGATATAGGTGTATATGTTGGTACAATTGGTTTGTTTTTCGTATTCTTTTTATTATTTGCTCGTTACTTCCCTGTACTTGCATTGAATGAATTGAAAACGATATTGAAATCATCAGGTGAGTCGTTTAAAAATGGTGATTATCCTGTTCATCCAACTCCAAAACCTTATATTGATTCTTCAGCACCAAAAGTAAAAATCGAAGAAGTAAAAGAAGAAGAGAAAGTATTAGAAGATAATTCTGATAATCCGATTGATTTGAAAGCTTCTGCAGAATTAGTAAACGCATTAGGTGAAGGGTCGGAAGCAACAAAAGATGACGTAAAAGTGATTTCAGGTGTTGGACCAAAATTCGAAGAAACGTTGAATAAAATCGGAATATGGTCTTATATTCAAGTCAGTAAAATGACAAAGAAAGAATATGATCTGTTAGATTCTATTACCGGAAAGTTTCCTGGTCGTGCTGAAAGAGATGATTGGGCTGGTCAAGCAAAAGAATTAATGAACTCAAAAAATCAATAAGACATGGCTGATAGAGTAATATATGCAATGTATGACGATGAAGAAATCCTAAAGGATGGCGCAAAAGTTTTAGTTGCAAAAGGTATAAAGGTTGAAGAAGTGTTTGCTCCTTTCCCAATTCATGGTATTGATCCAATTATTGGGGTTGAGGAAACTCGATTAGGAATATTTGCATTTATTTATGGGTTGATTGGTTTAGCTTTAGCAACCTATGGAATGTGGTATTTTATGATTACCGATTGGCCTATGAATATTGGAGGTAAGCCAAATGAATCTTATTTAGAAAATATGATGGCGTTTATTCCAATTACTTTTGAGTTCACAGTATTGTGTGCAGCTCATGGTATGGCAATTACTTATTTGATTGCAAATAGAACAATGCCAGGAATGAAAGCAACAAATCCTGATCCAAGAACTACAGATGACAAATTTGTAATGGAATTGAGAACATCTCAAAATACTCAGTTTACTGCTGAAGAAATTGAAACGATGGTCAAAGGAACTGGTATCATTGAATTAGAACAAAAAGACATTTAATAATTTTTCATATCAAACAGATGAAAATAAATTTTAGAATCATATCCGTTATTTCAGCTTCTGCATTAACTACATTAATGTTAGGTTCTTGTAGTCCAGCTGAAGATAGTTCAGGGTACGAATACATGCCCGATATGTATCGTTCTTCAGCGATAGAACCATATGTTGATTACGGTCAAATAAAAGAAAGAGAGAACATGGACTTGAAAGTTGTACTTTCTGCTAAGACTCCACCTAATGGTACGGTTCCTTATTATGGAACAAATGCTGAAGAGGTATCTATCATGTTACCTTATCATCGTCTTCCAGTGGAAGCATTTGAGATTACACACGGTATGTTTGATACAGAATTCTCTGATAAAGACGAATATGCTTTAGCTGTTGCTGATGTTAATCAATTGAAATTGACTTCTGAAAATGCTGAATCAATTCTTAAAAGCGGCAAAATTTTATATAACAACAATTGCGCTCACTGTCACGGTAAAAAAGGTGATGGAAATGGACCAATGGTTGAGAGTGGAGCTTATGTTGGTGTGCCTGATTATGCTAACTTAAAAGATCTTAGCGATGGACAAATGTTTTACTCTATTTATTATGGAAAAGGTATGATGGGTGCACATTCTTCTATCATTAATAAGAAAGAAATTTGGACTATCATTCATTATATTAGAGCAGTTCAAGACGAGAATTATGGAAAGAATATTTCTGCCCCAACGGTTACGGGTATTGAACTAGACACAATAACTGATTAATACATAAGTCAATATAGATATACGACATGGAATTTAAAGTATCAAAAAAGGCAAATAAATTTACTCTTTCAATGATTGTGATTGGGTTATTGTTTACAGTACTCGGAATCGCTACAGGTTATAGCGATCATCATTTTTTAACTCGTTTTTTATCGAATGGATTAATTAACAGTTTCTTCTTCTTTTCACTTGCATTAGGGGCGTTATTCTTTCTAGCATTACAATATGCAACAGAAACTGGATGGTATGCAACAATAAAAAGAGTAATTGAAGCGATAATGGGTTATCTACCTTATGGAATCGGATTTATGCTTCTTGTATTTTTCGCTCTTACACTTACTAATGGCGCTCATATTTATTCATGGATGGATCCTGAAATTGTTGCGAATGATGAAATTATTCAAATGAAATCATCGTACTTAAATCCAATTTTCTTCTGGATCAGAACAATTGTTTATTTAGGGATATATTTCCTTTATTGGAGAGGATACAAAAAAAGATCTTTAGAAGAAGATAGAGTTGGTGGGACTGAAATTCACTTTAAGAATTATAAAAAAGCGGCTGTTTTCTTAGTTTTCTTTGCAGTATTTACAAATACATCTTCATGGGATTGGATAATGTCTATAGATGTACATTGGTTCTCTACTCTTTTCGGTTGGTACACATTTTCTGGAATTTGGTGTTCTTCAATGACAGTTATAGTTCTATTAATTATTTATCTTAGGAAAGAAGGTTATTTGCCTAAAGTAAATGAAAATCATATTCAAGATGTTGGAAAATGGGTTTTTGCTACTTCATTTTTATGGTCTTACCTTTGGTTCTCACAATATATGCTAATTTGGTATGCTAATATTGGTGAAGAAGTAATATACTATATGGTTAGAATTGAACATTACAAAGTATTATATTTCGGAATGTTTCTTGTTAACTTTGCTTTCCCGATGTTACTACTAATGTCTAGAGATGCAAAAAGAAATGCAGGCACATTAACTGTAATCGGAATTATTATTTTATTAGGTCACTGGATGGATGTTTACATTATGGTATCTGGTGGTTCTATGGGGGCTAATGCTGAAATTGGATTCTTGGAAATAGGAATGCTTTTATTTATGGCAGGTTTATTTATTCGAATAATTTTGAATAACTTAACTAAGGCACCTTTAACACCGTTGAATCATCCATTCTTGGACGAGAGTATTCATCACGAAATATAACTTTTTTTAGATAATTTTTTAAGTAAATGGGAAGTAAATTAATTGTATTAGCAGTAATAGTTCTTGGAGTAATAGCAGTCGCTCAGTTGATGAAGATCTACCAACTTTCTTCAAAGTTAACGGATAGAAAAGAAGAAGAAATCAGTAATCGAAATAATCGATTGAATGCAAATCTTATGATTGTCTTCGTTATTGCTTTATTTGCCGGGTTTATATGGTTAATGGTTCGTTTTGGTTGGACAGGACGTGGAATGGCTGCTTCAGTACATGGGCATGAACTCGATTGGTTGTATAACATAAACTTCTTGATCGTATTGTTGGTATTCTTTTCTACACATATTGTCTTATTTTTCTTTGCCTATAAATATGTACGAAAAGAGGGTGTAAAAGCGCACTATTTCGCACACAGTAACAAGTTAGAGATGATTTGGACAATTGTTCCAGCTTCAGTACTTGCTGTTATTATTATTCTGGGTCTTCGTACATGGAAGGATGTAACTGCTGACGCTGCACCAGAATCAATTCGCGTAGAGCTTTTCTCAAAACAGTTTGATTGGACTGCTCGATACTCTGGTGATGACAATACTTTAGGTAAGTTTGATTATAAATTGACTACAGATAATAATGAATTGGGTCTATTAACGACGAATACAATTGATTCAGCGATTAATGAAATGGAAAATGGTTCGAAAGGAATTCACTCTATCGAAGATAAATTAAATAATCCATCCCTTGCTATGTCACATTCAGATCGTGACGATTTAATGGAGGAATTGGATAGAAAAGGTCGTCTTGTTCGTCTACTTCACCAAATGAAAGGACGCCATAAACCTGAAGTTGATGCTTATGCTTGGGATGATATTATCCAGAAAGATACTTTGTATCTTTGTGTCAATAAGGAGTATGAATTTAATTTCAGATCTAAAGATGTTATTCATTCTGCATATTTCCCTGATTTTAGAGTTCAAATGAATACTGTTCCTGGTTTAACTACTCGTTTCAAGTTTACACCGGATATTACGACTGAAGACTTTAGGAAAACAAAGAATAATCCAGATTTCCACTTTGCATTGATGTGTAATAAAATTTGTGGTGGTGCGCACTATAAAATGAAGATGACTGTTGTCGTCCTTGATGAGACTCAATACGATGAATGGCTCGAAACTAAAGAGTTTATCACTTTTAGAGATAAATATTTCGCATCAAAATAAATTATAAATAATCTAAAAATTATATAGAATATGTCTGCAATTGCAACTGATTTACAACACGATTCTCATGAACATCATGATGAAAGTTTTGTATCAAAATACATTTTTAGTCAAGATCATAAAATGATCGGTAAACAGTTCCTGATGACTGCTATTTTCATGGGGGTTGTTGCGATGATTTTATCGATTCTATTTAGAATTCAATTGGCTTGGCCCGGAGAAGGTTCTGATTTTGTCTCTTTCTTTCTCGGTGATGAGTGGGCACCAGGGGGTGTAATGAAAGAAGATATGTACCTTGGCTTAGTTACTATTCATGGTACAATCATGGTTTTCTTCCTTTTAACAGGTGGTTTATCGGGAACTTTTTCAAATCTATTAATTCCTTTTCAAATTGGGGCACGTGATATGGCGTCTGGATTTTTGAACATGCTTTCTTATTGGTTGTTCTTCCTTTCTTCAATCATCATGTTAGTTTCTATGTTTGTTGAAACAGGACCCGCAATGTCCGGTTGGACTGTTTATCCGCCATTATCTGCTCTACCCCAAGCCATGAGCGGTTCTGGTTTAGGAATGACTTTATGGTTGTTCTCAATGTCAATCTTTATTGCATCTTCTTTGATTGGTTCTTTAAATTATATTGTTACAGTTTTAAACCTTAGAACTAAAGGTATGTCTATGACTCGTTTGCCTTTAACTATTTGGGCATTCTTTGTAACTGCAATTATTGGTGTTTTATCATTCCCTGTTCTTCTTTCTGCAGCTTTATTATTGATGATGGATAGAATGGCGGGTACTAGTTTTTATTTATCTGATATTATTGTAGGTGGTGAAATGTTAACGCAACATGGTGGATCTCCAATTCTTTACCAACATCTTTTCTGGTTCCTTGGTCACCCTGAAGTATATATTGTATTAATACCAGCTCTTGGTTTATCATCAGAAATCATTTCTACAAATTCTAGAAAACCAATCTTTGGTTACCGAGCGATGATTGGTTCGATATTAGCCATTGCTTTCTTGTCATTTATTGTATGGGCACATCACATGTTTGTTACAGGCATGAATCCATTTCTTGGATCCGTATTTGTGTTTACAACCTTGCTAATTGCAATTCCATCTGCTGTAAAAGTGTTTAATTTTATCACAACTTTATGGAAAGGTTCAATCAATTTTACTCCAGCAATGTTGTTTACAATTGGTTTAGTTTCTGCTTTTATATCGGGTGGTGTAACAGGAATTATCCTAGCTGATGCTGCATTAGATATTATGGTTCATGATACTTACTTCGTTGTTGCTCACTTCCACGTCGTAATGGGACTGTCAGCAGTGTTTGGAATGTTTGCCGGTGTGTATCATTGGTTCCCTAGAATGTTTGGTAGAATGATGAATACTTCTTTAGGATACGTTCATTTCTGGGTTACAATTGTTGGTGCTTATGGAGTTTTCTTCCCAATGCACTTTGTTGGAATTGCAGGAGCACCACGTCGTTATTATGATTATTCTGTTTATGGAGATTTTGATACAGATGCATATTCAATGATTATGGACTTAAATGTTATTATTACCATTTTCGCAATCATGGCTGCATTAGGACAAGCCATTTTCCTATTCAATTTCTTCTACAGTATCTTTTACGGTCAAAAAGCACCACAGAATCCCTGGAAATCAAATACTTTGGAATGGACTGCACCAGTAGAACATATTCATGGAAACTGGCCAGGTGAATTACCAACAGTATATAGATGGCCTTATGATTATTCCAAGCCAGGTTCTGATGTTGATTTTATTCCACAGACAGTTCCACTAGCTGATGGTGAAGAAGAGCATTAATTTTAATTTATCTTAAAATATATGGAGCCCTTTGTTGAAAACAGAGGGCTTTTTTCTATTTTTATAAAAAATATATTTTTGGAAGATTCATTTGACTATAACGAAGAAGCAGAATTTAATGGTGAGAAAGACTATGATAAAGTCTTACGTCCTAGAAAATTAGATGATTTTACAGGTCAACCCAAGATAATTGACAACCTTGAAGTTTTTATTCAAGCTGCTATTCTACGTGATGAACCATTGGACCATGTCCTTTTGCACGGACCTCCAGGACTTGGTAAAACTACTTTGGCAAACATTATTGCAAATGAACTCAGCGTTAGTTGTAAAGTAACAAGTGGACCCGTATTGGATAAACCTGGTGATTTAGCTGGATTATTGACCAATTTAGATAAAGGAGATGTTCTTTTTATCGATGAAATTCATCGGTTAAGCCCAATAATAGAAGAATATCTCTATTCTGCTATGGAAGACTACACAATTGATATCCTTATCGATAGTGGTCCTAATGCAAGAACAGTTCAAATCGAGTTAAATCCATTTACTTTAATCGGTGCTACAACTCGTTCAGGCTTGTTAACCTCTCCTTTACGTGCAAGATTTGGAATTAATCTACGCCTAGAATATTACGATAGTAAAACCTTAACTACTATTGTTGAACGATCAGCAGGCTTATTAGGAATCCCTATTTCTGAAGTTGCTGCTTATCAAATTGCAAGTAGAAGTAGAGGTACTCCCCGAATTGCGAATGCATTATTAAGAAGGGTTCGTGATTTTGCTCAAATTAAAGGGGATGGTAATATAGATATTGACATTACGAATCATGCGTTGAATGCACTGAATGTAGATCAAAATGGATTGGATGAAATGGATAATCGAATTCTTTCGGCTATCATTGATAAATTTAATGGCGGTCCTGTTGGGTTGACAACAATTGCTACAGCTATCGGAGAAAATGCTGGAACTATTGAAGAAGTATACGAACCATTTCTTATTCAAGAGGGTTTTATCATGCGTACTTCAAGAGGAAGAAAGGTGACGGAAAAAGCATACAATCATCTTGGAAAATCGCCAGGTTCTGTTCAAGGTGGATTGTTTTAAATTCTCTGAATGAATTTCAAAGAAAGAAATACGAAGTTAATTAAAGAAAAAGCGGCTGGATTAGGCTTCTTTTTTTGTGGTATTTCTAAAGCCGATTTTCTTCATGATGAAGCAAAACATTTAGATAGTTACCTCAAGAATAATTATCAAGGAAATATGTCTTATCTTGAAAATCATTACGACAAAAGATTAGATCCTCGTTTATTGGTAGACAATGCAAAATCAGTTGTCTCTCTCTTGATGAATTATTATCCTGAGAATAAACAACCCGCCGATACTTTTCAAATTTCTAAATATGCTTATGGTAAAGATTATCATTTCCATATCAAAGATAAATTGAAAGAGTTTTACCAATTCATTCAAGATGAAATAGGTGAAGTAGGTGGTCGTGTATTTGTTGATTCTGCTCCTGTTTTAGATAAGTCATGGGCGAAAAAAAGTGGTTTAGGCTGGGTAGGAAAACATTCCAATTTAATTAATCCCAAAAATGGTTCTTTCTTCTTTATCGCAGAATTAATTCTTGACCTTGAATTGGAAGAAGATGGACCAATGAAAGATTATTGTGGCACCTGTACACGATGTATTGATGCTTGCCCAACTGGTGCAATTGTCGATCCCTATGTTGTAGATGGTTCAAAGTGTATTTCGTATTTAACCATTGAATTAAAAGATGAAATTATTCCTTCAGAATTTAAAGGAAAAATGGAAAATTGGATTTTTGGTTGTGACATTTGTCAAGATGTTTGTCCTTGGAATCGTTTTTCTAAACCTACAAAAGAAGCATTCTTCTCTCCGCATGAGAATTTATTAAAAATGTCAAAATCTGACTGGACTGATTTAACAGAAGAAGTTTTTCAAGAATTATTCAGAAAGGGAGCCGTAAAAAGAACAAAATTTAAAGGATTGACGAGAAATATTGGTTTTAGCGGTGAGTAAATACTAAAGTGTTCTCCATTAATTTATAATTTTGTCGTTTCATCTATTTTCTTTAACTTGATGGTCTAAATTAACTAATTATGCCCGATCAAGGAACTGGAAATGATATTTCCTACAGTTTAACACCTTATACTGGTCCATGGACAAAAACCGAATCTGCTCATCTATTAAGAAGATTAATGTTTGGACCAACCAATCAACAAATGTTGGATGCCGTGTCAAATGGAATGAATGCAACTGTAACTGCTCTTTTACAAATTCCTACTGTTGGAGAGCCATTAACCATTTCTCCAGATGAAACTTTTGTTCCTTTTGGTACTACTTGGGTAAACGCACTTTACCCAACTGATCAAGCTCAATCACAAGTAATTCAAAATGCAAGAAATATTTCATTAGCTGGTTATCATTATGAACGAATGAACAAAGAGCCTTTCTCAATTGCTGAGAAAATGGGTTTATTTTGGGTCAATCACTTTGGTGCTACAGCAACATTTGATGCAAGAGCATCTTTTGACTATTATGCATTACTCAGAGCAAATTCTTTAGGAAATTTTAAGCAGCTAGTGAAAGACGTCGCTATAAATCCCAATATGCTTTTATTTTTGAATGGTGCTTCAAATAATCTATTCAGTCCCAATGAAAATTTTGCACGAGAATTACTAGAATTATTTACGATTGGTAAAGGCCCACAAATAGGAGCTGGTGATTATACCAATTATACCGAAGCAGATGTTGCTGCTGGAGCAAAAATTTTTACCGGTTGGATTGTAGAAGGATTAAGAAGTGATACAGTGACAGATGTTACAGCTACTTTTACACCTTCTTTACATGATACAACGACTAAAACATTATCGGCTCATTTCGGAGGAGCAACTATTTCGGCAAATGGAGCCAATGAATATGCCGATTATATCGATGTTATTTTTCAGCAGAATGAAGTAGCACTTTTTATTTGTAGAAAACTGTATCGTTATTTTGTGAATTATGATTTGACTGCTGCGGTAGAATCAACCGTTATTCAAGATATGTCAACGACATTACTAGCCAATAATTATGAAATTCTACCCGTTTTAGCTGAATTATTCACGAGTGAACATTTTTATGACATCTCTGTAAGAGGTGCGCTTATAAAAGGGCCTTTGGATATGATGTATTCTATGCTAAACGGGACAGAAACACAAACCAACTTTGATTTAGCAACCGATTATGAAATGCAACTGAATGTTTATTGGGTAGCAGAAACATTGGGGCAAGCTTACTTTGAACCACCGAGTGTTGCGGGTTGGCCTGCATACTATCAAGAGCCTTCTTTTTCAAAATTATGGGTGAATGCTACGCATATTAAAGAACGTTTTGATATTAGTGCTTGGTTTGCTGTTTTTGGAGGACCTTTAGTGAATGGGAATAATTTCCGTCTAAACGTTTTAACATTTTTAGATAATCTCTCTTTACCATCAGATGCTGTAGCTGTGATTGATGATATGTGTGATGTATTTACACCAAAGAATGTTGATGCAACTCAAAAATTAATTCTAAAAGCAATCTTAACCAACAGTTTGCCTGATTTTGAATGGACGCTCCAATACAATGAATACTTGGCAAATCCTGGAAATACAACTTTTTCTGATCCAGTAAGAACTCGTCTAGAATTGACTTTAAACCGATTATTCCAAATGCCTGAATTCCACACAATGTAGGCCAAAATAAAAGAACTATGAAAAGAAGAAATTTTGTAAAAAATATGGTGCTGGCATCTGTGGGAACACCGATTTTATTGAATGAAATGAAGTTTCAATCCATCGCGAAGCAATTGTTTAATGTTGCTAAATCTGCTGAAGATCGCGTTTTAGTAATTATCCGTTTAAACGGAGGTAATGATGGCTTGAATACCGTAATTCCACGAGATCAATACGCAAACTTAACGACTCAAAGAAGTAATATTATAATACCCGAAACATCTGTCTTACCATTAACAACAGAGACAGGTTTACATCCTGTGATGCTAGGAATGAAAGGGATGTTTGATTCAGGAAAATTAGGTGTTATTCAAAATGTGGGGTATCCAACGCAGAATAGATCACATTTTAGATCGATGGATATATGGAGTTCAGGTTTGATTAATTCCAATGCCACAACAGGTTGGTTAGGGCGAGATTTCGATAATCATTATCCGAATTATCCAGCCGATTATCCTAGTGCTCAATATCCCGATCCTTTTGCAATCAGTATGGGCTATGAAGTTTCTTCAACTTGTCAAGGGTTAATGGCAAATTTCAGTCATTCCGTAAACAACCCTTTTGATGTTTACAATCTGAATGGTAGTGGGGTGATAAATGACGGTACGTATTACGGTTCACACATGGAATATTTAAAAACGTTGATTGACCAAGCCAATGCGTATGGGGGGCAAATCAACACTTCTGCAAATGCAGGAAATACTTTGTCTACAATGTATGACCCTACCAATCCATTGGCGGTTCAATTACAATACGTTGCGCAAATGATTTCTGGCGGATTGAAATCTAAAGTGTATATTCTCAATGTGAATGAATTTGATACGCATAGTGCTCAAGTTCTTTCTACCAATACAATGCAAGGTAAACATGCGGATTTAATGAAGATCGTTTCTGATGCAATTGCTGCATTTCAAGATGATTTACAATTATTAGGAATTGCTGATAGGGTTGCTGGTATGACTTTCTCAGAATTTGGAAGGCAAGTGGCATCAAACGCAAGTTTGGGAACAGATCACGGAGATGCAGCACCAATGTTCTTGTTTGGAAATTGTTTAGATTTTAGTTTAATGGGACCAAATCCGGTGATTGATAGCAATGTTGTGAATCAAGCTGGAGTTCCAATGCAAATCGATTTTAGAGATGTTTATGCATCTATTCTGAAAGATTGGTTCGGTGTACCAACGAATGAAATTCAACCTTTATTTGAACATACAGTTACCTATTATAATTTGCTCGGTGCTTGCGCTGTTGGATTAGAGGAAGAAGAATTGAGCAAACAACAAGCAATCATTTATCCGAATCCTTCTTTTGGACAATCATCTATTCGATTTGTAGCGGAAAATGAATGGGTGAAAATAGATGTGTATGACATTCAAATGAAGAAAGTTGCAGAAGTTTACGATGGTCAACTTAATGCAGGTACGCATGATATCTCTTTTGAATTGTTGGGTCTTGGTGCCGGTCAATATTTTGTGAATATTCAAAAAGAATCGGGTACTTTTACGACTAAAATGGTCTTGGTGAGGTAAGAGAAGAACGAATGGTATAAAAAAATAGATTCTTTAACCAAAGAATCTATTTTTATTTAATTTTTTTGATCGCTTTTACCCTCCTTGACCCATCTTTTCCAATTCCTCCATAGACATTTCTTTATAACCTTCAGGGATAGTAAGGTCAAATAGTTCAGAAGCATCTTTACCGATTGATTTATTGTACTCAGTAACCGTCATTTTCATTTTCATACCATTGTTAAATGTTTCAAATTCCATAGGGAAACCAGGAACGTCTTTATTGAAGTAATTTTGACCGTCCTTCGAGAATTTTATCTCTTCTGTATACCAATAAATCATTTCAATACCATCTTCATTTGAAACAATGGCTTTTTTACAGGTATAACCTTGAATTTCTTTCGTTTCATCAGTAAACTCAACCTCAAAATCGTCTTGCTCTTCTTCTCCTTCAATGTTATCATCTTGTGGGTCACGTTCGTCTGAATTTTCTCCTTTTTCTTTCATTTCACTTAAAACACCTGGAATTGCCATTTGTCCCATCATACCACTCATGAGCATTAACATTTTATCTTTTTTAATGTCTGTGATAATTGTTGTTGTGATAAAAGTTCCCATATTTAATTCTGTACGAGAGTTGTTTTCCGTGAAAAACATTTGCATCGTAGAACCAGCAAACATAGGAAGCGCCATTTGCATTTGAGGATCGTCAGAACTTAATTCAATTGCATAAGTAACCTTTCCTTCAGTATCTTGTGCAAATAGTCCAACGATTGTAAACAGAACAAACGATAGAGATAAAAATAGTTTTTTCATAATGTTGATTTTCTTTCAAAGATACAATAACAAATGAAATAAAAGAAAGTTTAACGTGAGCTAGCTAAAAAAGTAGCGATAAATGTCATTTCCATTCGCATAGAGCAATAGCCCCATCAAAATAAAGAAACCAACCATTTGTGCATATTCCAATACTTTTTGAGGAGCTTCTTTTCCTGTAATCATTTCGTAGAGCAAGAAAACTACATGACCACCATCCAATGCAGGAATTGGCAAAATATTCATGAAAGCTAGAATGATTGAAATCAAAGCAGTATTTAACCAAAATACTTCCCAATTCCAAACAGATGGAAATAGGTTTCCAATTGCGCCAAACCCACCAATTGAACTAGCACCTTTCTTCGTGAAAATGAATTTTAACTGACCGACGTAATCACTTAAAGTTGTAATTCCTCGATCTAAACCTCTACTCAAACTCTTTCCAAAAGAATAATCAATGTGTTGTATAGCGTCTTTGTCAAAATAATCAGTTGCTACAGGGAAAAATCCTAGCGTTCCTTTTTCAGACACATTAACAGAGAATGATTTTTCTTCGCCGTTTCTTTCAACGACAATCGTTGCATCTTCTCCACGAGAGAAATAAAGTGCGTCTGTAATGTTGTCGAAAAATTCAACTTCAGAATCATTTACACGTATAATCTTATCACCCGATTGTAAACCTCCGGCAAGTGCAGGGTTTATTTTTTGAAATAAACTTTTTGTTTCATTAGGAAAAGCAATAGTCAAAGTGTCTTTTCCTCGAAGAATTTCTCCTGTATTCTCACTTTTTTTCCAGTTTTCTAGAGAAAAGTCAGCACCATTCAACGAAACGAAAATATCTCCGGATTTAATAATCAATCCAAGAGTATCTACAGTATTTATGGCTCCAAAAAAATCAACTGTGGTTGCTTTCATTCTCAATTTTGCAGTAGGGAAAGCTCCTTAACCGAAAATCTCATAATCTAATCCTTCAGGAAGAACGATATCCTCCACTTTTCCATCTGCATGTTGAACTTTCAATTTATGCTGATTACGAATCATCAATCCAGCATTTATATCATTGATGTGTGTTACAGGTTTGTCACCTATTTCAAGGATGTTATCTCCTGAGCGCAAATTATATTTCTGCATGTATGGATGAATAGATAATCCTGCCTTTAAATCTTTGGTATGGATTTGTTCTTCGCCCCAAACAAAAACTACGGAGATATAAATTAATACCCCAACGATTAAATTCACTGTAACCCCACCAATCATCACGATTAAACGCTGCCAAGCTGGTTTTGAACGAAATTCCCAAGGTTGAATCGGTTGTTCCAATTGTTCTTTATCCATAGATTCATCAATCATCCCTGAAATTTTTACATAACCACCCAAAGGTAACCATCCAATTCCCCATTCTGTCTCACCAATTTTCTTTTTAAATAAAGAAAACCAAGGATTGAAAAAGAGGTAAAATTTCTCTACACGAATACCAAAATATCGTGCAGCCAAATAATGACCGAATTCATGTAAAACAACTAATATTGAAAGAGAAAGTAATAATTGTACAGCTTTGACGAAAAAATCCATTGAAAAATATATTAATGCGTGCAAATATATTGAAAATAAAAGAGAAAGATGTTGAATTGAGAATTACTAATAAAGAATTTGGACAATTAACAATTCATACCTTAGAGAATTCAGTGAGCTTTTATACTTCGACATAACCATTCACAACAAAGTAATCAGTGATTGCTTCTTTGATCAGGTGCTGCTGCTCTCGTCCATTTATTGGGGGAATTTCTTTAACTACAGTGAAGTGTGGCCAATTTTCATCATCTCTTTTTTCGAACTTATAATAACCATAAGGTTCTAAGATTGTGCAAACCGCAATATGGAGGACGTCTGTTTTTTCACTTTTAGAGAAATCTTTGTAACCAATTCCTAATTCGTTTACACCAATTAAAAAAAGAATGGCTTGAACATCCATTCCTCCACCAAATTCTTTTTCAAGTTCTTTCGTTACCGCTTGAAATTTTAATTCTATATCGTGATCCATTGTTACAAAGGTAGGATAAAATGTTGGGTTCGGAATACTCAAATTATAATTCTTGCTCCCGATAAATTAAAAGCGGATAATTCTCCATTCATTTTTGTACCTTTATCATCTAAAATAAAAAAAATGAAAAAAATAAGCTATATTTTTGCCATGTTAACCTTCTCTCTAGGGATATATTCTTGTGATTCTAACGTATCTACAGATGAAATTGAAGTTGTGTTGGAAGAAAATGATGCAGATCCGGTATGTGAATATAATTATTTTTCAGATTCAACTCATTTTGAATGGGTAGCTTATAAAACGTCTGATAAAAAAGGTGTACCCGGTGGTTTTAATGACATCGAAGTAACCAGTGTTTCTTCAGATGATGCAATGATTGTTTTACGTTCGTTGAAATTTAAAATGAATACCGCTTCTGTTGAAACAAACAATGAAGAAAGAAATGCGAAAGTGGCAAAACACTTCTTTGAAACTATCAATACGCCTTTTATAGAAGGGAAAATGATGCAAATAAATGAGAATAGTGCTATTTTCGAAATTACAATGAATGGAGTTTTAGTTGAGGTTCAAGGACCTTATACTTTTGAAAATGATGTGTTTTCTTTTGAAACTGTGATAGATGTTAGTGCTTGGAATGCCCTAGCAGGAATTGAAGCCTTAAATGCAGAATGTTCTGATTTACATACAGGTGAAGATGGTGTTTCTAAATTATGGTCGGAAGTGAAGTTGTCTTTTAGTACAACTTTAATGAAAGATTGCGAATAATTAAGAATGAGTTTTATTGATATTGCGATTTTAATTGCACTCGTTTATGCCATTTGGAAAGGTTTTACCAAAGGATTAATCATAGAACTATTTACTTTTTTAGCGTTATTTCTTGGGCTATATGCAGGAATTCATTTCTCTGATTATGTTTCTGAGATTCTAGTCAACAATTTTGAAATTAAGAACGAATACTTGCCGACAATTTCATTTACAGTGATATTTTTATTGGTCGGAGCAATGGTTTATTTTGGTGGGAAAGCTGTTGAAAAAGTCATTAAAATTGTTCAATTGAGTCTTTTGAATAAATTATTAGGCATTGCATTGAGTTTATTGAAAATGATATTCATCGTAGGCTCGATTGTTTTACTCATTGAATCGTATGATGAAAAAGGAGACTTTATATCAAAAGAAACCAAAGAAAAGTCAATTTTATACGAACCTATAAAAGAAGCTGTTTTGTTTGCTATACCTGCTTTTGAAGAAAGCACACTTTTTCTTAAAAACACGCTAATTGATGGTGTCGACATTGATGTTGACGTGAATTTAAAATGATTAGTGAAAACATCTATTATGGATGATTCATTTTTTTCTTACCCAATAAAGACTAAATCGTTTAAAAATCATTTAAAAATGATGGCTGAATCAATGAAATTCACTAATTTTGTGCCTTCGTAAGAAAAATAAGGTATATGTCAGTAGGTGTAAAGATATTTTCAGGACGTGAGTCAACAGTTTTAGCAGAGAAAATTGCTTCCAGTTATGGTGTCAGTCTTGGTGACTGCAAAGTAACTGTGTTCAGTGATGGAGAGTTTCAGCCATCTTTTGAAGAAACGGTTCGTGGACAAGATGTTTTTATCGTTCAATCAACGATGCCACCTGCTGAAAATTTACTCGAATTATTACTCATGGTAGATGCTGCGAAACGTGCTTCTGCTCGAAAAATAATTGTTGTAATTCCTTATTTCGGTTTGGCTCGTCAAGATAGAAAAGATCAACCAAGAGTTGCAATTGGTGCTAAATTAGTTGCAAATATGTTGATGGCTTCTGGTATCGATCGTATCATGACAATGGATTTACATGCAGATCAAATTCAAGGTTTCTTTGAAGTTCCTGTAGATCATCTTTATGGTTCAACTATTTTCAATGCTGAAATTGAGAAAATAAACAATGGCAATTTAATCATGGCTGCACCAGATGCGGGTGGAACAAAACGTTCTAATTCGTATGCAAAAAGATTAAATATTGGATTGGCAATTTGTCATAAGCAACGTCGTAAGCCAAATGAAATTGCTGAAATGACAGTTATTGGTGATGTGAAAGGAAAAGATGTGATTCTTGTAGATGACATGTGTGATACAGCTGGAACTTTAACAAAAGCAGCTGATTTGTTCATGGAGCAAGGTGCGTTAAGTGTAAGAGCTTTTTGTACACATGCTGTACTTTCTGGACCAGCTTACGAAAGAATTTCGAATTCAAAAATTACAGAACTAATCGTTACGGATACTATTCCACTAAAAAAACCACATGACAAAATTCGTGTGATTAGTGTGGCTGATTTATTTGCGGATGTAATCCGTAGAATGGTCAATAACCAGTCGATTAGTTCGCATTTTATCGTATAATTAACAAATAAATAAATAAAAATGCAAAAAGTACAATTGAGCGGTTCGGCAAGAACGAACGTAGGAAAAAAG
This sequence comes from Bacteroidota bacterium, assembly GCA_024280155.1. Classification (GTDB taxonomy): domain Bacteria; phylum Bacteroidota; class Bacteroidia; order Flavobacteriales_D; family Crocinitomicaceae; genus UBA4466. The sequence goes on along the minus strand of JAJRQQ010000035.1, from coordinate 3,484 downwards.
GCAACTAATGCCCTCAGAAATGATGGGAGAGTACCTTGTGTACTTTATGGTCAAGGTGAACAAACGCACTTTTCTGTAAGGTCTGTAGATGTTGAGAAAATTATTTTCTCTGCTGATGTTTTTCAAGTAGAAATTGAAATTGAAGGTGGTAAAAAAGCAACTGCAATCATCCAGGATAAACAAATGCACCCAGTAAAAGGTAAACCAATGCACGTTGATTTCTTGGAATTAAACGACAAAAAACCTGTTAAAGTAAGTCTTCCTTTGTTGACATCTGGAGCAGCAATTGGTGTAATGAATGGTGGTAAATTAATGCAACCATACAGAAAATTAAGAGTGATTGGACTTCCTGGTGATTTGCCAGAAACAATTACTGTTGAAGTTGCTGAATTACGTATTGGAGATTCTATTCGTGTTTCTGAAATTAATATTGATGGAGTGACTATTTTGGAACCTACTGCAGCAGTTGTTGTTGGTGTTAAAATGGCGCGTGGTGCAGTCGAAGAAGATGAAGCAGTTGTTGCGGAAGCTGAAACTGAAGAGTCTACTGAAGATGCAGCTGAATAAGTTACACTTTCTTTATAAAATGTTAAAAGGTCATCCGTTTGGATGGCCTTTTTTATTGTTATTACTTTTTAATGAATTTTTGCAACAAATGATTTCCTTCAAATTCGAGTAGGACGGTGTAAATACCTGAACTCAATTTAGAAACGTTAATCGATGAGTTAACAACAGTTGTTTTAAGACAAATACGACCTGTATTATCGTAAATAGTCACTGTAGAACCATCATTTACTGATTTAAAATTGAGAATTGAAGTAACAGGATTTGGGTATATTTGAACTTCTTCAAGTCCATTCTCATTTACACCTACATTTGGAACATATCTCTGTCCATTACTTGTAAACTGACTTTCTAACCCTGCATTATTTACAGAGTGAACGGATAAGTAATAAACTTCATTAATTGACAAGGTGTTGATAATTCCACTGGAAAAAATTGTATCTAAAGAAACATTTGTCCAAGGGTAAACATCGTCCATAACGGGTAAAGTTCCAATGGCTATTTGGTAAGATTGTATATCAGAATGAATGTCTTTCATCTTCCAATTTCCGTTTAAAATATTTACAGAGAAAGTATCAATATCATTTGATGTCCCGTCGTTTAAATAAACCATTTCGGGGCTTGTAAAGTCTAGAAAAACATCTTCTGTTTCAATATTTGACCAGTTATTTGCACTATCAAGCACAAGAGAAACAATTAAACCTGTTACTTGTGCATTTTCACTTTCAAAACTCATTTCATCAACAACAGAAATATTTATAGTGTTTCCTCTTGAACGATAAGTGCGGATATCATCGAAAGATACAGAGCAACCTCCCGTACGCAACGAAATAAATTGTCCAGTTGTCAGCGGTGTCGGGTCTACCCAATACGTCACAAAGTTATCGTCGATGTAAACTTCTATTCTACCCGAAGATGGATTGTATAAAGTTTTGCAATTGTAATTCTGATTTACATCGAAGTTATAAGGTACATTTACTTCTTCGTTGAAGATGTTATTATTTACAGAAAGTATCTGAACGGAATTGTCACTTTCTCTTAAATAAACGAAATATGAATTCCCACGATTACTTAAATTCGGGTCATCACAGAAAAAATGGATTCCCGCTCGTTGATTACTCTCTTGACTTAAAAAGGTTAATTCCCATTCATAAACGTATATTTCTGTTGAATCTTGCGAAAAAGAAATGTAAGTGTTTGAGTTTTGTTCTGTGCTGTCAGAGATTTTATAAGTTCCATTTGTAATCGAATACGTTCCTGTTACACCAAACCAATTGTTATCATTGTCCTCAAATGTTTCATAGACAAATTTAGAGTTGGAGTGAAAATCATTCTCCGCAGGATTCTTTTCTGAAGTGAGATAGAATTGTTCAGCGATATCCACATTATCAGCATCTGTAAAATTCACAGAAAAGTCATTTGTTTTCCATAAATTTGGTGAAGAAATTGTAGAAGTTGGAGGAATAGAATCACTCGGAATTGAATTGATGATATAGTCCGCCTCCCAACCAGGATTTGTTGTTCCGCAATCACTTCTAAATTCAACCAATAAAGAACCTCCACTTGATGTTATATTTCCTGGAGAATTTGTCCCTGTATATTTTCCTATCAACGGAGCAGAAATCGTATCGCCATCGTAAATGAATAGATAATCGAAATCTTGTTCTACATCGAAGACATTAAAATTCAGGGTTACTGATGTTGAATTCATTGATTGAAACAACCAAAGATTACGTTCATCATCAGAGTAATTTCCTAAAGGACCGCCTGTATCGGTAAAAACACCTGAAGCACTGTTTACGTTTGTTGCTGTATAAGGGTCGTTAATAAGTCGGTAATAATGTTCCCAATCCCAATTCACTCCAGGGTCAGTATGTGATTGATTTGGGTAATGTTGATGTCCTTTGATGTGTGTACATGCGCCAAGTGTGTTCAAACCTACGGTTGCATCACCAAAGAATGTACGGTAAGGTAAAATTCCGTACCCACTGTTGCAAATATCACGACTTAAGTCAGCTGAGGATTGATACATGGCTTCAGTGTACCAGCTTGGGTCGTCCACATAACCTTCGTGTTCGTAACCGATTGTGTATGGATTCTCAGAGCCAACATGCCACGCTTTGTCAGCTTCTAAAACCATTTGAGTAACTTGCCCATCGGAAGAACGTAGCACATAATGGAAGGAAACATTTGATGCACAATTTTGCGACCATGAAATTGCTCCGGCATAAGAACCTTGAATGGTGTGGATTGTAATGTGAGAAATTGCTGTTCCATTTCTAGAACTGAAATTACAACTCGGTGCTGGATTCCAAATCGCAGGACCATATTCTGTTGATTTATTCTGTGGTAGTTTGTATTCGGTATTGTTATCAGAAAGAATAGCAGAAGAAGTTAATCGAACTTTCTTACTGGACAAAACGGCATAATTGTCTGCACCAAAAAGAGCAACTAAATCAAAAAAGTGCACATTGAAGTTGAAATCTTGAGCTTTTGTTGGGTTGTTCATGAAAGAAAGAATGGAATATACCTGCATGTCCCTTGCTAGGAGGTTTACAATCCCAGAATCAGGAATTTCACTAAGTTGGTGTAGAACATTTCGAATGGCTTGTGCACCAGAATTCCCTTCGATTTCTAGAAGGATTGAAAAAGCAGATGCATAAGCGTCAATTTGTGCTTGTGGGTTGTTTTTCTGTTGTTGTATTGTAATTCCAGAGAGGTTTTCGATAAGTTTCCCATTCTCGTTGAAGTAATTCTTCCCATCTTCAAATAATCCCATAATTCCGTATGCTTGTGGCATTCCCGAACAAGATTCCTGAGGATTATCCAAATGTACCATGTGCGTATTCGTCCAAGCAACAGCTTCTAAAATACCTGAAGGTAAATCCGAATTGTTGTAGGCTGTTTCAAAAGAATATTG
>JAJRQQ010000001.1 GCA_024280155.1 Bacteroidota bacterium | reverse complement strand
TTGCAATAAATAAAAATATTTACGAAGAACTAAAAAGTGCATTCATAAATTTAGCGGGCACCAAAACACCGCAAAATTCGTAAATTTAAACAACTGTTTGAGGAGGCACGACGAGTTTTGTTTCAATTAGAATTGAGGATGGTTTTGGTCGTTAAATTTGTTGTTTCCTTTTTCCTTGATGAAAAAGAAAGAAAAAATCAAGTCGAAACAATGCTTCCTACCGCTCTGATGAAAATCAATAATTCCTACAAAAGAAGTGTTTTGCAAACACAATGACAGAGCACTTTTGTGCAATTATTGTGATTTTCATCATTCACTCCTCCACCGGCCCGCTGTTTCGACAGGCCAACGCACTTCTAGGTTTCGCTTCGAAATATTCATTTTTCTTTAAAAAGACGCAGTTCCTAGCTTCGAATTATAAATCATTGCAATAAATAAAAATCTTTAATTTTTACGAAGAACTAAAAGGTGCATTCATAAATTTAGCGGGCACCAAAACACCGCAAAATTCGTGAATTTAAACAACTGTTTGAGGAGGCACGACGAGTTTTGTTTCAATTAGAATTGAGGATGATTTTGGTCGTTGAATTTGTGACAGCACTAGACTTTTTTTCTTTCTTTTTTTTGGCGATGAAAAAAAAGGAAAATCATTTCATCATTCACACCTCCACCGGCCCGCTTTTTCGACAGGTCATCGCACTTCTAGATTTCGCTTCGAAATATTCATTTTGTTTGAAAAGACGTGGTTCCTCCCTTCGAATTAAAATTCATTACGAAGAACTAAAAGTGCATTCATAAATTTAGCGGGTACCAAAACACCGCAAAATTCGTAAATTTAAACAACTGTTTGAGGAGGCACGACGAGTTTTGTTTCAATTAGAATTGAGGATGGTTTTGGTCGTTGAATTTGTGACAGCACTAGACTTTTTTGTTACTTTTTTCGGCAATGGAAAAAAGTAAAAGGTGTTTCGACAGGCCAACACACTTTTAGGTTTCGCTTCGGATTATAAATCATTGCAATGAATAAAAATTTCTCTGAATAAAAAGTAAAGACGCATTGATTCTACATCTAGGAATAAAAAAAGGATGAAACTTTCGAATCATCCTCTGTTAATTTATTTCAAGCACTAATTATTTCCAAACCCCTCTTTTCGAAAAAGCTTCAATTCTGTCATTGATTCTTTTCTTCGGTTCAACATCTTTTAATTCTTTGAGTTGTTTTTTTATTGTTCTTTTTACTGCTTTATATGCCTCTTCTGGATTTCTATGAGCACCATTGAGAGGTTCTTTAATGATAGAGTCAACGATACCCAATTTTTTCATATCTGTAGCCGTTAACTTCAATGCTTCAGCAGCTTTTTCCTTGAATTCCCAAGATCTCCATAGAATAGAAGAACAAGATTCTGGAGAAATAACAGAATACCAAGTGTTTTCCATCATATTTACACGATCTCCAACACCTATTCCTAATGCGCCGCCAGATGCACCTTCACCGATAACGATGCAGATAACAGGAACAGTTAAGCGCATCATTTCGTAGATGTTTTTTGCAATGGCTTCTCCTTGTCCACGTTCTTCAGCTTCTAATCCAGGGAATGCTCCCGGAGTGTCAATCAAAGTAACAATTGGTTTTCCAAATTTTTCAGCCAATTTCATTAAACGCAATGCTTTTCTGTATCCTTCAGGATTCGGCATTCCAAAGTTACGGTATTGACGCATTTTTGTGTTTACTCCTTTTTGTTGACCGATAAACATTACTGTTTCTCCATCCAACAATCCAAATCCACCAACCATTGCTTTATCGTCTTTTACATTACGATCTCCGTGCAATTCTTGGAATTGTCCATTTGTTATTGCTTCGATATAAGCTAAAGTATAGGGTCTGTCAGGGTGACGAGACAATTGTACTTTTTGCCAAGGAGTTAACGATGCGAAAACATCTTTCGTTTTCTTTGTTAATTTCTCTTCTAATTCTTTTATTTTATCGGACATATCAACTTCAGCGTTGATTCCAATCTCTCTTGTTTGAGTGATTTTATCCTCTAATTCTTTTAACTGTTCTTCAAAATCTAAATACGTAGCCATATTGTGTTTAATTTGAGGGGCGAAAGTTACAAAAAATGTTTACTTCTTTTAACTTTGTTGCATGATAAAGTTTCCACCAGCAAAGATTAATTTAGGATTGAATGTTTTGTATAAGCGTTCTGATGGTTACCACGAGGTTGATACTTGTATGGTTTCCATTGGTTTAACTGACGTTTTAGAGGTTTTACCAAGTAAAGAATTTCAATTTGTGCAAACGGGATTAAAAGTAAATGGGGAGGTGAAAAATAATTTAGTTGTTCAAGCATACGATTTATTCAAAGAAAACTTTAACCTACCTCCAGTCTATATTCATTTACGTAAGAATATCCCCATGGGTGCTGGGTTAGGTGGTGGTTCGGCTGACGCAACTTATATGTTGATTATGTTGAATGAATTGTTTGAACTTTCTTTGTCGATTGAAGAGTTAAAGAATTTTGCTGCTCAATTAGGAAGTGATTGCCCATTTTTTGTTGAGAATTCGCCCCAAATAGGGCAAGGACGAGGAGAAAATTTATTTCCAATTGATTTGGATTTATCAGGTTACTTTTTAAAATTAATTTTTCCAGGTTTACACATAAGTACCGCACAAGCTTATGCAAATGTTTCTTTTTCGAAGAATGAGATATCAGTAGAAGCCGTAATCAAAAATGGGATTGATAAATGGAAACTTCAACTAAACAATAGTTTCGAAAGCTCTGCTTTTCTTTTGCATCCTCAATTAGAAGAGATTAAAAATAAATTGTACGAAAAAGGTGCTGTCTATGCAAGCATGACAGGGAGTGGCTCGACGATGTATGGAATTTTTAAAGAAAAACCAGAAGGGTGCGTTGTTGTAGAATTGTAAAATTATGCATACATTTCTTCAATTAATCTACTGTATTTTTCCAATATTTTTTTTCGTTTCAATTTCAATGTAGGAGTCAGTTCACCTCCTTCAATAGACATTTCTGCTGGAAGAATTCTGAATTGTTTAATTTTTTCCCAATTTCCATATTCTTTATTGAATCGTTCAATTTCTCGACCAATTCTTTCAATCACTTTTGGATGATTGGCAATTGTTTCATTTGAAGCATCTCCCAAATCAATGTGTTTCCTTTTTGCCCATTCTTTAATGAAATCGTACGGAGGGACAATCAGTGCTGCTGGATATTTTCGACCTTCTCCGAGTACCATAATCTGTTCAATAAATCGTGATTCTTTGAAATGATTTTCCATCGCTTGAGGTACGACATATTTTCCGCCAGATGTTTTGAAAATTTCTTTCTTTCTATCCGTTATTTTTAAAAATTTTCCATCAACAAACTCTCCGATGTCACCCGTATGAAACCAGCCATCTTTAATGACTTCTGCAGTTTTATCCGGTAAATTGTAATATCCCATCATAACATTTGGTCCTTTGACTAATATCTCACCATCAGATGCAATTTTAACTTCTACACCATCAATGAGAGGACCTACGGTTCCAACTTTAATACCTTTTGTGAAGCTATTCACAGAAACAACAGGAGAAGTTTCACTTAAACCGTACCCTTCTAAGATAGGTATTCCTGCAGCTAAGAATACACGAGCTAATCGAGGTTGTAGAGCAGCACTTCCAGAAGCAATTGCTTTTACATTTCCACCCAATGCTTCTTGCCATTTTGAGAAAATCAGCTTCCGAGCAATACCTAGTTTAAAATTGTAAATAGATGAACGACCTTCTACAGTATATTCTTCCGCAAGTTCAACTGCCCAAAAGAATAGCTTTCTTTTTACTCCCGTTAATTCATCTCCTTTAGCCATTATTTTATCAAAAACTTTTTCTAAAAGACGTGGTACAGCAGAGAAAACTTCTGGTTTAACTTCTCTAATATTATCACCAATTGTTTCCATTGATTCTGCAAAATGAATAGAACAACCTAAATACATATATAAATAATGAAGCATTCGTTCATAAACGTGACAAACGGGTAAGAAAGAGAGTATTTTTGATCCTGTAACAGCTGGAATAGGTTCTATGCAAGCTTCTACATTTGAGAGTAAATTTTTATGTGATAACATTACCCCTTTTGGATTACCTGTTGTGCCAGAGGTGTAAATGATTGTTGCTAAACCTTCAGATTTGATTGATTGCATTCTAGCTAAAACCTCTTTTTCATCTATTTTAATGCCTTTTGAGATGATTTCAGACCAATTTATTTCGTTACTCACCTCTTCCATGGTAAATACATGTTCTAAGTGTGGAATTTTTTCACGAACATTTTTAATTTTGGTTGTAATTTCTTCATTTTCTAAAACACATAATTTAATTTTAGCATCATTAAAAATATATTCGTAATCATTTTCAGAAATGTTTGGATACAAAGGTGCTACAATGGCGCCAACTTGCTGAATAGCAATATCCATAACATTCCACTCATATCTTGTTTTTGAAACAATTCCGACATTGTCACCAGCTTGTACTCCAAGTGCTATCAAACCTTTTGAAATTGACATTACATGGTCAAGAAAATCCTTTGTTGAAACACCTTTCCAATCTGCGCCTATCTTTGTGACAAACATATTTTCATTGGGATGATTCTTTAATTGATAATGCGGTATGTCAAAAAGTCTTTTAGCTTCAATCATGGTGTCATTTTTTTGTTTTTACGAATATAACGAAAAAAGTAGTTTCTTCAAAGGGTTTTTATTTTTGGCTTTAATGAAGGAAAGAGTTTTATCAGTTTAAACTTAAAAAGGTGAAAAAATATTCATTCCTAGATTCGAAATGTTCGATGAAAAGTCCGATTTGATAAATAGAAGGCCTTATATATATAATTGAATGGAATTCTTCCGTTCTTGGTGTAACAAAATCAGGTTATCATTTGTTTTAACTGTAATCGATTTATACATTTTTTTGAAAAGAAGCCAATACAATATCGTCGTTAAAGATCACTCAAACAATCTGTTTGGGTACACTTTTCGTTTTCTGAGAAATCGAGAGGATGCGAAAGATATTGTTCAAGATGTCTTTGAAAAATTATGGAAAAATAGAAAGAAAGTAGAAGCTGAGAAAGCAAAATCTTGGTTGTTTACTTGTGCACATAATGCCATGATTAATTTTCGAAAAAAAAATGCTCGAATTCATCTGACGGATGAAGTACAGGTCTTCGATTCGGGTGTTTCTAATCATTTTTTCGAGTCACGTCAAGTGGTTGAAAGAGCAGTTTCTATTCTTCCACCAATTCAAAAAAGTGTTATTTTATTGCGTGATTTAGAAGGTTATTCTTACAAAGAAATTGGTAAGATTTTATCACTTTCTGATGCACAAGTAAAAGTCTATTTATTTAGAGGTCGAAAGAAAATTAAAAAGCAGTTAAAAGGAATGGTAGAACTGGTATGAGTGGACCGTCATTTTCAAATATCGACCTATGGTTATTTGAGTTAGAGGAAGGAAATCTTTCTCCAACGCAAATTCAACAACTTGAATTGTTTTTGTTGCAACATCCTGAGTATGATGTGGACAAAGATGTTTGGGAGATAGCGAAAGTTCAGCCAAAAGAGATGATTTTCCCAAATCAGGATGTCCTGCTTAAAAAACGAGAATTTGGGTGGTTTTATGTCGCTTCAATTGCTTCAATTTTTCTTTTATTCTTTTCGTTTGATTCATCCTTTTTTAGTTCATTTTCAGAACAGAATCTTCAAGCAAAAAAATATTCTCAGACAACTTTGATGAGAAAAATGATTGATAAAGAAATTCATGAAATCCAAAAAGGGAAAGGAAATAGTCTTACATCTTCAGCTTTTAAAACTAAGCAAGTCAATACAAATAATCGACCTATTCAACCGAAAATCAAATCTCTTTTTTCTTCTGAGAATGCATTGAATACGGGAAAGTCTGTCAGTAAAAACAACACGGATAAACCTGTTCAAGCTGAGGTTTTTGAAAAAGTGAATCCAATTCTTGCTATGAATGAGGAAGAAACAGTCTATTTTGAATCACTTGATCAGATTTCCAATAATGGAAGTGAAGTTGACCGCATTATAGTTGGTGAAGAAAGTTTAACTATGTTAAAAGATATAAGTTCTTTGACTGCTGAAGTCTATAAAAAACAATCTGTTAGAACTTCTAAATCTTTTCAGAAAAAAATGAGAAGTTTTGCTCGTAAAATTGAAAGAATGGCAAACAATCCTGTTGCTTTAAAGAATTATAGAGATCCAGATTTCCATATTCCTGGTTTGCTTATTAATGACGTGAATTTTAGTTCAACAGGAACAATGTTAGCAAATCGTTTTCAAGCTCTTTCAAGAATTCAGTGGTTAGGCAGAGAAAACGAACAATTTATGAACCAAATTGCTTTTGACGGTTATTCTAATGTAATGAAAGGAGGAATTGGTATTCAATTAAATCACACAACTTATGCCGATGGTGGAATTAATGTTTCCAATGTTGCGATTGCTTATTCTCCAAAATTATCGTTGACGAAGACAGTCACGTTTGAGCCATCGATTCGATTTAAAATGGGGAAGAAAGTTTTAAATTATCAACGAATGGAGAGTGTTAATGAAGTTGAATTAAGTCGACAAAATATGCAAAGTTTTTATTCATCTGGGCAGACACCAAACGGTCAAAATCTTTGGTATAAAGATTTAGGCGTTGGATTAATGATGAATACAGAATGGTTTTTTGTGAGTGCTCAAGTAGATAACCTTTTTAGGCATCGTGATAATATTTACGAGAACGATACACGTAGATCTAATTTCTATTACTCTTTCTCTGCTGGAACGGATTGGGTTTCTCAAGATAAAAAAATGAGTTTTTCTCCTTATGTTGTTTATCAAAACAATGAGCATTTGTCTGAAGGGTGGCTTGGAGCGAATTATCGATTAAATTGGTTTACCATTGGTGCAGGTGTTTCTACTTTGCTTGATCCAACAGCCTCAATTGGTGTTAAGTTTAAACATTTCTCATTCCAATATACAACAGATTATTTATCAAGTGATATGATGCAAAAAAGAGCAATATCACACCAAGTGACGTTAAGAATAGTAGGGAAGTCAAATCGTTTTGGCAAAAGAACATTAAATCTTTAGATGATGAAAAAAGGAATTATAATATTAAGTTTTATTTTGGGAGCGTTTCAATCGTCTGCTCAAGATCCTCAATTTACGCAATTCTATGCCAATCCAATTTATTTGAATCCAGCTTTTGCAGGTTCTAACGGTTGTCCTCGTTTTGCAATGAATTATAGAAATCAATGGCCAAGTCTTTCCGGGAACTATGTAACGTATAGTGCTTCTTACGATCAATATTTTAAAAACATCAACGGTGGAATTGGAATTATTGGGATGCATGACCAACAAGGGCAAGGAACGATATACACTTCAATGATTGGCTTGGTTTATTCTTACCATTTAAAAGTCAACCGAAAATTCACCATGCTTTTTGGTGCTCAAGCCTCTATGTATAATAAATATTTGGATTGGGATAAATTAACTTTCGGTGAT
>JAJRQQ010000034.1 GCA_024280155.1 Bacteroidota bacterium | reverse complement strand
CCATTCGACTGAAAAGCATTTATTTTTTGTGCATCAGGACGAACGTAAACTTTTCCGTTAAAAACAGCCGTTGATTTATCGTCCATCACACCTTTGTACAATTCATGCGATTCACAATGGGGAACTTTATGGTCAACAACATTATGATTGTCCACATGTTGTTTATTCTTCAATAAATACACACCATTGAGATTAGAAACACAATTCTCACCATTTACCTCCACGTGAACGTTATTTCTTACAAGTAAACCATTCAAGGTTGAAGTATTCAATGTAAAAACAGAATTAAGGTCTTGTCGAACTTCTTCGGTAGAAATGTGAAATGTATTCTCATCCTCGTATTGAACTTTGTTCACCGTTAAGTTTGCATTCTCCCCTACTTCAAAATTTGCATTCACATTGCAAAACTTATTCTCTCCATTCTCTGAGAAAAAACCTAAATGAATTTTCGCTTGAGAAGATTTTCCGATTTTAACATCAACTCTAAAATTAGAAATGGATGAGTCTTCTTTAATCACGTGAATGATTTGTATCGGTTTCTCAATAATCGCATTTTTAGCAACGTGAATTTGAATTCCTCCAGAGAGGAAAGCTGTATTCATAGCATTAAACAATTCTCCTTCAATTTTTGCCAACGAAGAAGGCACCTCATCCATTGTTGAGAATGATTTTATTTCAACACCATCTATAGATTGTTGAGAAGATAATTCGTCTTGAAAAATACCATTTACAAAAACAAAAGAATGAGCATTTTCATCCATCGAATACGCTTCAATTGAATCAATAGTCTCTGTATTTTGTTTGAAAACCTTTTTACTCAACTTTGCCAATCGAGTATATTTCCATGCTTCTATTCGAGTTGTGGGAACTGAAATTGTTTCCAAAATATTCTCTGCAAAACTTCTATCTTCTTTTGAAAGAGATAAATCGGTCGAATTTAATTCAGAGAATAAAGCAATCTTATTTTTTGAGATAACTGTCATTTTTAATTGTTTGCCAATTCTTCTTTAATCCAATCGTACCCTTTTTCTTCGAGTTCAAGAGCCAATTCTTTACCACCTGTTTTTACAATTTTTCCATCGTATAAAACATGTACAAAATCAGGAATAATGTAATCCAATAAACGTTGATAATGTGTAATCACGATTGTTGCATTACCTTTTGTTTTCAATTTATTCACACCATTGGCAACAATACGAAGTGCATCAATATCTAGCCCAGAATCGGTTTCATCTAAAATTGCCAACTTCGGATTCAACATCGCCATTTGGAAAATTTCGTTTCTCTTTTTTTCACCACCAGAGAATCCTTCATTTACTGAACGAGAAGCTAACTTCGCATCCAATTCAACCAATTTAGACTTCTCACGAACCAGTGCCATAAATTCTTTTGCAGTGATTGGATCTTCTTTTTTGTATTCTCTGATTTCACCAATCGCTGTTTTCAAGAAATTGATGTTTGAAACACCTGGAATTGCAATTGGGTACTGAAAAGCCAGAAACAAACCTTCCCTAGCTCTATCTTCAGTTGATAAATCCAGTAAATCTGTCCCGTCAAAATCAACAGAACCTTCAGTCACTTCATAGTCTTCCCTTCCAGCAAGAACAGAAGCTAAAGTACTTTTTCCAGCACCATTTGGACCCATAATTGCATGAATTTCTCCAGCTTTCACTTCAAGATTTAAACCTTTTAATATTTCTTTGTCCCCAATTGAGGCACGTAAATTTTCTATTTTAATCATAATTCTAATAATGTTAACCTACACTTCCTTCCAAGCTAATCGTTAATAATTTCTGTGCCTCTACAGCAAATTCCATGGGCAATTGATTCAATACTTCTTTACAATATCCATTTACAATCAAACCGATTGCTTTTTCTTCTCCAATTCCTCTTTGTTTACAGTAAAAAATCTGGTCTTCTCCAATTTTAGAAGTCGTGGCTTCATGTTCCACTTTAGAACTACTGTTTCGACATTCTATATATGGAAAAGTATGTGCGCCACTTTCATCTGACATCAAAAGCGAATCACATTGCGAGAAATTACGTGCGTTTGTAGCGTTCTTATGAATCTGTACTAAACCTCTATATGAATTATGCGATTTACCTGCAGAAATTCCTTTTGAAATAATTGTACTCTTGGTATTTTTCCCAAGATGAATCATTTTCGTTCCTGTATCAGCTTGTTGATAATTGTTTGTCACAGCAACAGAGAAAAATTCTCCAACAGAATTGTCTCCTTTTAAAATACACGATGGATATTTCCATGTTACCGCTGAACCAGTTTCAACTTGCGTCCAAGAAATTTTAGAATTCGTTCCACAAATTCCTCTTTTGGTTACAAAGTTGAAAATTCCACCCAATCCATTTTTATCTCCAGGATACCAATTTTGAACGGTAGAATATTTTATTTCTGCATTGTCTTTGGCAATTAACTCAACAACAGCAGCGTGCAATTGATTTTCATCACGTTGTGGAGCTGTGCAACCTTCCAAGTATGAAACGTACGAACCTTCATCGGCAACCACCAATGTTCTTTCGAATTGTCCTGTCCCTCCTTCGTTAATTCTAAAATAAGTAGAGAGTTCCATTGGACATCTCACTCCTTTGGGTATGTAGCAAAATGAACCATCTGTAAAAACAGCAGAATTTAATGCTGCGTAGAAATTATCACTCGTTGGAACCACTGTTCCCATATTTTCTCTTACTAAATCTGGATAATCTTTCACAGCTTCGGAGAATGAGCAAAAGATAATACCCAATTCTCCCAATTTTTCTTTGAAAGAGGTTGCCACTGAAACAGAATCCATCACAAAATCAACCGCAATATTTGTCCCAGTTAGTCTTTTCTGTTCCTCCATAGAAATCCCCAATTTCTTCATGGTTTCTTTCATTTCTGGATCAACATCGTCCCAACTTTCGTATTTTTTTGTCTGTTTTGGAGCAGAATAATAAATAATGTCCTGAAAATTGGGTTTTTTGTATTTCACATGTGCCCAATCCGGTTCTTTCATCGTTTTCCACATTTCAAAAGCTTCCAAACGATGATTTAACAACCATTCTGGCTCTTCTTTCTTTGCAGAAATAAAACGGATAATATCTTCATTCAGACCTTTTGGAGCTTGATCAGCCTCAATATCTGTCGTAAAACCAAATTTATATTCTTGATTATCGAGGTCTTTCTCTAAGTCGTCTTCTGTATAATTTGACATATAATAATTCTATATAGAAAATGATTCACCGCATCCACAAGTTCGGTCTGCATTTGGATTTTTAAAAATAAAGCCCTTACCATTCAAACCACCTGAATAATCCAACGTTGTTCCGAGTAGGTACAAATAGCTTTTTTTATCCACGACAATTTTTACGTCGTTATTCTCAAAAGTTCTATCATCCTCTGATTCTACATTATCAAATTTCAATTGATACATCAATCCTGAACAACCTCCACCTTCTACGCCAACACGTATAAAAAGCCCATCTTTTCCGTCTTCATCCATCAATCGAATTGCTTGATTTTTTGCTTCGTCTGTAACTATAATCATTCTTTTGTATTCGTTAATTTATAGCTTTTTCACTATTTAGATTAATTATAAATAACCCACTTATTCACTGCAAAAATACCTTTTTTAAGGGATTGATGCAAAAAAAAGATTGTTTAAATTAAAATCAAGTTTACTTTTTATTTAACCTTTCAATAAAAGTGTTTTTTATAACCGCTAAAAATTTGATCTAAATTAAGCTCAATACATTTATAAATACATTACTTTTGCAGAAAATAATATATACAATATGAATACTCATCCTTGGCACGATGTCAATATTGGAGTTAATGCTCCAGAAAGCGTAATTGGAATCGTAGAAATTCCTAAGAACTCAAGAGCGAAATACGAATTAGACAAAGATTCCGGAATGTTGATTTTAGATCGAGTTCTTTATTCTTCTATCAATTACCCTGAGAATTACGGATTCATTCCTCAAACGTTTTGTGACGATAATGATCCATTGGATATTTTAGTTCTTTCGCAAATTGCAATAGTCCCAATGTGTTTAGTTGAATGTAAAGTGATCGGGGTTATGCGCATGTTGGATTGTGGTGAAAAAGATGATAAAATCATTGCGGTTGCCCAAAATGACATGAGTGTAAATCACATCAACGACATTGATGAATTACCCCCTCACTTGGTCAAAGAATTACGTAGTTTCTTCGAAGATTATAAAAAATTAGAGAACAAAGAAGTTGTTGTAGAAGATTTTCAAGGAAGAGATATTGCTTTGCAAGTAATTGAAAAAAGTATTGTGGATTATAAAGAGAAATTTGGGAAGTAAAATCCACCATATTTTAATTTATGCCTTCTTCTATTCACTTAGTTGTAGAAAAAAATTTATTTTTACACATCAATATTTTTACTGCAATAAATGAAAGTATTTAATGGTTTTGAAAATTTGGAAGAAATTTCCAACCCAGTTTTAACAATTGGCACTTTTGATGGTGTCCATATCGGTCATCAAAAAATCATTGAACAGCTCAACGAAGAAGCCAAAAAAATAGGTGGAGAATCCGTTCTTTTCACCTTTTATCCTCATCCAAGAATGGTGCTTTACCCAGAAAGTCATGGATTAAAACTGATTCAAACACAAGTCGAAAAAGTAGATAAACTTCGAAGAATGGGATTGCAAAACCTTATTATCCATCCTTTTTCGAAAGAATTTTCTCGCTTAACGGCCATTGAATTTGTTCGCGATTATCTCGTAAATCGTTTACATGTTAAAAAGCTCGTCATAGGTTACGACCATCAATTGGGAAAAAACAGAGAAGGGAACATTTCTTTTTTGAAAGAAGTCTGTGAAACTTATGGGTTTGAAGTGATTGAAATTCATGCACAAGAAATCGATGAAGTTAATATCAGCTCTACAAAAATCCGAAGAGCCATCGAAAACGGTGAAATTGAATTGGCAAACTCATACCTTGATGAACCATTTGAGTTTTTCGGAAAAGTTATCGAAGGGCAAGCCATTGGGCGTGATTTAGGGTTTCCTACAGCAAATTTGGACATCGAAAGCAACATAAAACTGATTCCAAAAACAGGTGTTTACGCTGCAAATGTCCTTCTTCCTGACGGCTCGATTAAAGAGGCAATGATGAACATTGGTGTTCGCCCTTCCATCGGAATTGCAACAAATGAAACAAGTATCGAGGTTCATATTCTTGATTTTGAAGGGGATTTATACGGAGAACATATAACGGTTCAATTGTTGAGGCGATTTAGAGGGGAAATAAAATTTGATTCATTATTCGAACTCAGAGAACAACTATATCAAGATGAAAAAGATATTCGCGATTACTTTTCTACTTCTCATTAATTCTTCATTCGCGCAAGAATTTACGATGAAAGATGTAGTTGTTTATGATTGGGAACTTGCAAAATCAGCAGATCCAGATACAATTTACGGTATTTCTTTCAAAAAGAATAAACTCACTACATTACCTGATGGATTAAAAAAATTTACGCAACTAAGAGTATTGGACTTGAGTAAGAATAAATTAGAAAAACTTCCCAGTTACTTTTCTATCTTTAGTAAAATGGAAGACCTCAATTTAGAAAAGAATAAGCTTAAACATTTCCCCATTATCGTTTATCACCTTACCAAATTGCGTTTTTTACGTTTAGGAGTAAACCCCTTCGAAAGAGTACCTACAGGTATTGATAATCTTTCAAAACTAGAATATCTTGACCTTTACGATTGCCCTATAAAATCATTGCCAGAATCAATGGTCAACTTAAAAAGCATCAAAAAAATTGATTTCTCCGGGATACGATTTAGTCCTAGTTTTCAAGAAACTTGGGTAAAAAAAATGTCCGAAGTAGAACTTATTTTTGATGCTCCTTGTGATTGCTTAGAAGGATAATAAAAACTCATCCAACCTTTTCCACCTTAAATTCGTTCTATATTTTACTTTTGATAACATTTTTAAAAAATAATTCATACCTTTAAAGTCTGTCTAATAAGGATATCATCTTCTAGGCATACTACAAATTATAAAACGAATGAAAAATAAACTACTTCTCGTCTTATCTATTTCACTTTCTTTGAGTGCTTTTGGACAGCAAACTACACAATTTAGTCAATACGCAAGAAATCAGTACATGATTAATCCTGCTGCGGCTGGAATGTATGATTTCGTTGATGTCACACTTGGAGGAAGAATGCAATGGGTCGGATTTGACAACGCTCCGATGAGTTCTTACCTTTACATTTCTGCTCCTCTAAAAAAGAAAAGCGGTCATGCGAAGTACAATCCTGGAATTCGCATCAGTAATCGTGGTGCAGAAGCTCCAAAAGTAGGAACAGGTAAGTTAAAACATGCGATCGGTGGAATTGTTCTCGCTGATCAATATGGTGCCTATCGTCAATTAAAATTCAATGGTACTTATGCTTTACATATTCCATTGTCCAGAAAAATAAACATGTCTTTTGGGGCAAATGTTGGAATCTCTAATCGAACATTCTTAAAAGATAGAGCGCAAACATTGAACGTCATAACAGGAGTAGGAACTGACCCTACTTATGACGCATATTCAGCGAATGCAAACCTAAACACATTGGATGTAGGCGCAGGAATTTACATTTATTCACAAGAGTTATTTTTTGGTATTTCTGCTGATCAATTAACTAGAGATTTTGTAAGTTTTGGTTCAGGTACTGCTAATTTCGACCCACAAACTCACTTAAGAGGAGTTGCAGGGTATAAATTCCGAATGAATAGAGACTGGACAGTTACGCCTTCTGTACTTGTAAAATACGTCAAAAATGCACCTGCCTCTCTTGAAGGTTCTGCCATGGTAGAATTTAAAAACTGGATGTGGTTCGGTGTTTCTTACATAAATACAGATGCTGTAGTTGGAATGGTAGGGATGACTTTAGGCGAGAAATTCAAATTTGGTTATTCGTACGATTTTAACGTTTCTCGCTTTAACAATAACAGCGCCGGTGGACATGAATTAGTATTAGGTTTTATGTTCGGTAGATAAAATCAATCATGAAAAAAACACTCCTCCTACTCTCTATATTTTTTTTTTCGATCAGTGTAAAAGCACAATTTTGGAAAACTTCTGACATTCATAAATTAGATGGCACAGTCAATTCTGTTGCTGAAGAAAGCATACCCGTTTTTTCTAAAGACGATAGTATTTTATACTTCGTTCGAACATTTGACAAAAAAAACGTGGGGGGTTTCAACGATCAAGACATTTGGTACAGTATCAAAGATGAAAATGGTCACTACAAAGATTGTAAACCACTGAAATCTGTCAATAACAAATTCAATAATGCTGTTTTAGGAATTAGTAATGATGGTACAGAAATGTATCTTGTGAATGCATACGACGGAAAAAAAGATGTGGAGAAAGGAATTGCAATTGCATCTTCAAAAGGTGATTACTTTAATTGGAATACACCACAAAAAATAAACATTCCGGGACTAAAAATTGAGGGGGATTATTACGGGTTTCACGTTTCTGGTGATGAAAAAACGATGATCATTTCTTATGCTGGACCAAACACAATTGGTGAAGAAGATTTGTATATTTCAACTTTTGACGGGAGTAACTGGTCAGAACCAATGCACATGGGAACTACCATTAATTCAACCGGTTTCGAGATCTCTCCATTTCTTTCTTCTACATACGATACTTTATTCTTTTCAAGTAACGGATTTGGGGGTGAAGGTGATGCCGACATTTTTTACAGTGTTAAACAAGGGACTTGGGCAGAATGGTCCACTCCAGTGAATTTAGGTTCAGAAATTAATTCCCCAAAATTTGATGCTTATTTCAGTCATGATAGTGAACATGCTTTTTGGTCGAGTAATAAAGATGGAGAAAACAGTGATATTTATACTTTAACTATTCTCTACCCTCCACTGTCAGTAACTGGGGTTGGAACGGATGTTACTTATTTTCAAGGGGGAGATGGTAGTATTGACGCTACAGTAGAAGGTGGAATTCCTCCTTATCGATACAACTGGTCGAATGGGAACAGTAATGAAGACCCAAAGAATTTAGCTGCAGGAAAATATAAATTAATCGTTACAGATTCTCGAGGTCAACAAGCTGAAACAACTGTTATTCTACAAGACCCACCACCGAAAGAAATTGAACCTGTTGCAGTAACAAATTATGAACCTGTCCATTTTAAATATTTATTCCATTACAACAAAAATAAATTATCCCTTTCTAATCGAGAGTTGAAACGTTTTGTAAAAGAAGTTGAAAAACAAATCGAAGAAGGAAAAGGAACTGTAACTGTTAAAATTCATTCTTCTGCATCTTCTGTTCCTACCCAAAAATTTGGTACAAATGAAAAATTAGCTTCTGTTCGAGCAGAAAATATGAAATATGATTTAATGGCTTATTTTTCTAAAAGTAAGATTGCAAATGGGAAAGTAAATATTGTTATTATTAAAAGTGAGGGGGGTGGCCCATCTTATGCTGAAGATGCTAAAAATAAAAAGCGTTACAGGCCATTTCAATTTGTAGAATTAGTAACTGAATAAACTTAAAATATGAAACTATTTATACTTATCAGTTTTTTTACACTAACTATATTCACACAATCCTGTAAGACTTCTTTTAGAATTACAGTAAAAGAACCCGCAACGATTAAACTTGCGAATAACATTCAACGATTTGGTGTTATTTCAACGATAAACAATGAAAATAGTCCTGAGAAAACCATAGGTATGGCAATGGGTGTTGAGCAAATAAATGGAAATGTGATTGCAGGTGAAAGAGCAATAGACGGTGTTCTTAGGGCATTAGAAAATTCTAATTTTTTAACTGCTGAAAGATTTCAATTGGAACCATTTATGTTAACAGAAGACGGTCAATTAAAATGGGACGTGATTGATTCGGTCGCAAAGACTAAAAATTATGATGGTATTTTTCAAATGGATGAATTACGCTCATCATCTCCGGTGGGTGGTTCTGTACTTGCTAATGTTTCTGGGCAACAATCAACGCCATTAAACGGCACCCTTTTTATTACGGTCCGATTGGTAGAATCAAAAGAAAAGCACGAACGATTCTCTGTTCGATACAGATACAATATTCCAATCAGTGGTTCTACTAGTGTTATTGACATTTTAAATGACGTTGTCAAAAAAAGAGAATATTATCGAGCATTAGGTTTCCAATTAGGCTATCAAGCAGGGAATTTAGTCCACCCAAATTGGGTTTGGGTCAACCGAAAGTTCTACAATAAAGGAAGCAAGTCTTTAAAAAGAGCCAAACAAATGATTCGAAAAGGCAATTGGGACATCGCTGAAAGAACATTATTACCAGACACTGAATCATGGAAAGATAAAGTTCGAGGGCGTGTTTTCTATAATTTAGCATTAGTCAATGAGGGGCAAGGAGAAATTGACAATGCAATAATGTATGCTGAAAAATCGGCCATTGAAACAGGTAATAAAATGGCCAATGAATA
This sequence comes from Bacteroidota bacterium, assembly GCA_024280155.1. Lineage (GTDB taxonomy): Bacteria > Bacteroidota > Bacteroidia > Flavobacteriales_D > Crocinitomicaceae > UBA4466. The sequence goes on along the minus strand of JAJRQQ010000034.1, from coordinate 12,606 downwards.
TTTGAATATTTTATTAATTCGAAAAAGAGTTCTTGATCAAATGGAGCAAGAGAAAGTTGAACAACAATAAGGAAATATGATACTTACAAACACACCAGATATCCCGAACAAAGAAATAGAAGAAATTTTAGGAATTGCGAGGGGGAGTACTGTTCGTGCGAGAACTATCGGTCGTGATATTTGTGCTGGGCTGAAAAATATCGTAGGAGGAGAAATCAGTGAATACACAAAACTTCAAGCGGAATCAAGAGAACAAGCAATGCAAAGAATGCAACAAGATGCTGAACAAATGGGAGCAGATGCAATTGTGAACGTTCGTTTTTCAACGAGTATGATTATGCAAGGTGCTTCAGAAATTCTCGCTTATGGAACTGCTGTAAAATTGAAATAATGGATGACTTATTTTTTGTATTTCTATTTCAAATTGCTTTTTGGGGATTTCTATTTTTCGCTTTGATTTACTTAATTTTCAAACAAATAAAAAACCGTAAAAAGGAGACTTTCGAAAAACGAGATAATTAACGTTATCCGGTTATTTTTTTACATATTCTTCATAAGATTTTACCACTGGTAAAGCCATTTCATTCTTTTTCAATGCTTGAATGTATTTTCTCATACTCCCATTCATGACTGATGTAAAAGTTTTTCGTGATTCTATCATTTCATTTTCAATGAGTTCAATATTATCCAGTTGAGTTTGTGAAGGTGCTCCAAAATATCCTGTTACAGCAGCATACGCTTCCGCCATCTTTTCACGTAATTCAGGCTCAACGGCACCTACATAATTATCTCCTCGAGTAACTACCAAATCTTCTTTCAATGCCGTTAATTCAGCAATTAATTTATCCGTTCCTTTTTTCAATTTAGGATTTTCTTCTGCAGACTTCTGTGCATGTGAAATGAATAAGTCGATTTGGTAAACCATGTATGCTAATTCTTCGACCATATTGTACATTTTCTTCGAAGTTTTAAATTGCAACTCTCGTTCTTCCAAAGAAAAAACTGAATTCTTCGGATATTCGACTTGAATTTGCGTTTCAAACGTATCTTTCCCTTTGAGAATTTTAACCGTATATTCTCCTGCTGCAACTCTTGGTGCTGTAAATCCACCTGCTGTAAATGTTTTTCCTGTCGCAACTTTTGGTACACTCGAACGAAAGTTCCAATGCACAATATTAATTCCTTTTTTCTTCCCTGGCGTTAACTTTGCAACAAATTCTCCATTCGTAGCTTCCACCCACATTTTCATCTTGCCAAAAGTATGACGTTTGGGCAAAAGATAAACTATTTTTGCAGCTGTTGAAGGATTTGCTCCCACAAACTGAGTTGGTGTACTTGTCCCACCGAAAGAAGATTGTTCAGACATTTCAAAAGATTTTACCTTCATAAAGTGTACCTTTTCTGTCATAATTTCTTCTGAAATTTGACGCAAAGGAGAAACATCATCCATGATAATCACCCCACGACCGTGTGTTCCCATCACTAAATCGTTGGTTTCTTTTTGCATATCCAAATAATGTATGGCAACCGATGGCATATTGTTTTCAAATTTTACCCAATTTTTACCACCATTTAACGTGACATAAAGTCCAAATTCTGTTCCTAAGAACAATAAATTCGGATTCTCAAAATCTTCTTGAAAAGAACGTGCAAAACCATAAATTTCATCCGTAACAATTGATGTCCACGTTTGACTAAAATCAGTCGTTTTATAACAATACGTATTCTTATCATTGGAAGTGTGACCATCAAAAACAGCATAAGCAATTCCTTTATCAAAACTACTTGCTTCAATATGATAACACCAAGTATTTGCTGGCAAACCTTTAATATTCTCCGTTACATTCGTCCAATTCTTTCCTCCATCTTGGGTAATTTGAACATTTCCATCATCGGTTCCTGCCCAAATTACATTTTCATCGAGACCTGATTCTGCAATCGTAAAAATAGTGCAATGATTTTCAGCACCAGAATTATCTTTTGACAATCCACCCGATTCTTCTTGATTCAATTTGTCCGGATTATTCGTTGTCAAATCAGGTGAGATTCTTTTCCAGTTATCGCCTCTATCATTCGAAACGTGCACATATTGACTTCCAACATACAAACGATCGGGCGCATTGAGACTTGTCGTTATCGGTGCATTCCAATTGAAACGTAATTTATCATCACCCTCAACTTGCAATGGTTTAACGACTTTCTGTTGCATAATTCGAGAATCGTAACGCCAAATAGCATTTGCTCCTTGCATTTCAGAATAAGTAATTTGTGGTTCTGTAGGGTGAGGATAAACTCTAAATCCATCTCCGTAACCAATCGTTTGCCAATCACGTGCTTCAATTCCACCCGGACTTGAAGAAGGACCAATCCAACTTCCATTGTCCTGCAAACCACCATAAATATTATACGGCTTTTGATTATCGACACTGATATGGTAGAATTGACTAATCGGTAAATTTTCAATCATTTGCATTGTTCCTCCCATATTCAATGAGCGATACAATCCACCGTCAGTTGCCACAAAAATTTTGTCAGGTTGGTTTACATCAAACCATATATCGTGAATATCGGGATGCATTTGCCCTAAACCTTTAAAGGTTTTTCCACCATCACGACTAATTGAACCAAAAAGTCCGGCTTTTACAACAATATCTGGGTTAGTAGGATGTACAACAATTCTTGAGAAATAGAAAGGACGAACCACCAATCCAAAATCTGCATTAAGATGCTGCCAAGATTTACCTGCATCATCCGAACGATACATTCCACTTTTTGCTTTATCTTCCGATTCTACAACAGAATAAAGAATAGAATGATTGGAAGGAGCAATCGTTACAGCAATACGACCAAGTGTTCCTTGAGGGAAACCATTGTGAATTTTGTTCCACGATTTACCACCATCCACACTTTTATACAATGCGCAATTTTCGCCACCAGAACTAAATGACCAAGCCGTTCTACGGTGTTCCCAAAAAGAAGCGTATAAAATGGAAGGATTCTCTTTGTCCATCACCAATTCTGAACAACCTGTATTTTCATCGATGTAAAAAATCTTCTCCCAAGTTAATCCACCATCAATGGTTTTATAAACACCTCTTTCTTCATTTGCTCCCCAGAGCGCACCTTGAACACCGACAAAAACCTCATCAGAATTGTTTGGATTGATTTGAATAGAACTAATTCTATCAGAATTCGGCAATCCCATTTTCTTAAAACTTCTTCCTCCATCGGTTGATTTATAGATTCCATCTCCGACAGAAGTAGAATTTCTCGTCCAAACTTCACCAGTTCCTACCCAAACAATTTTCTCATTACTTGGGTCGATTGCTACGCAACCAATTGATTGGCAATATTTATCAAAAATAGAATTGAATTTCACTCCTCCATCTGTCGATTTCCAAACTCCACCTCCGGCAGTTCCGATGTAAATGGTTTTTGAATCCGCCAAGGAACCTTCGATGTCACTCACACGTCCACTCATCAATGCTGGACCAATATGTCGTGCTTGAATGTCGCCAAACAAAGCATCTCCGTTTAATTTTTCAATATTTTGAGAAAAACTAACAAACGAAAGAGCGACGAAAAAAATAGCATTTAAAACTTTCATACAATTATAGTTTTGTGAAATTACTCTCCAGGGAAAGCAAAAATACTGTCGTCTACATCAGGATTAATTTCAACTGAAGAAATAACGATTTCGCTCCCTCCCATTCCTTCAACCATTTGATTAATTGAAAAAGCGAAATAAAGTCCATCCGCTTCTTGATAGTCGCTCATTACGGTTACTGAAGTTTGTCCTGCTAATTCTCCTGAAACAATCGGTTGCTCAACAACAATCGGAACAAAGTTTTCTTTATCAATGAAATAGTAAATGACATTTTCAGTCTCTTTCCCATCAACCAATTGATCTTTTTTAGTCAATTTCAGTTTATAACATTCAACCCCTTCTTTGGTTTCTTCGCCAACGAACTCCAATGTATATCCTAAATTTTTATAGTTAAAAATATCATTTGGGAACTCTCCAATTCCTCTTTTGTAATTCTCTAACTTTTCTGATTCTGCTTTCTCAGCTTTCATTGCCATTGGATTCATTCCCCATAAAACTTCACCATCATATACATCTTGAGAGAATGTAATTCCTTGGTAAGTCACAATTGTTGCTGTACGACCATCTTTTAACATATAAATTACAAGAGGAATTTCCATTCCTTGAACATTTATTGCTGCAGTCATTTTCAACCCATTTACTTTAGACCAAGCTTTTTTACCACCCGTATTTTCGATGTAATTCTTTACGATTTCATCCGCTGTGATGTCTTGAGCTTTCAGAATGAAAGATGATGCGATAAATAAAAGGGAAATTGCTAAATTCTTCATGTTATTCTGTTTTGTTTATTATTAAGACTACAAGATATAAGAATTTGTTACAATTTAGAAAGAGAATTTGATGAATGGACAGATAGAAGTATAGTTGGAAATCTAAAAAGATGAATCTCTTTTTCACGAACAAACATCTTTCTTTTAATAAATAATTCATTTTAACGTTGTTTCATTCTACAGAGTGATTATTTTTACGCAAATTGAAGCAAATTAAGCCATATATCGTTGTTTTATACATTCTAGGAGTTTTACTTCTACTCACACCTGTACTTATTTTTGCGCCAGAAGATGGGTGGGATTTGGGTTTTACTAAAGTAGAATTTTTAACACTTGACAATTACATTCACCCGAAAGAACAAGAAGAAGTTGATTTGAATGAAATTCTCGTTGAAGTGGATACATCTATGGTTGTGACCGATATTGATTCATTGATTAAATATCAGGGAGAATCGAACGGTGATTTAGGCGCAGGAGATGGTGGGGAAGTAAAAGAAAAAGCTGAAACAGGTCTAATTTTAAACGATGGTGCAAAAAATAATTTAGCTAAATTCTTCTCAGAAATTGCTAACCTTTCTTCAACCCGAAAGAAAATTAGCATTCTACATTATGGAGATTCTCAAATTGAAGGAGATCGAATGACAAGTTATATTCGCCAAAAACTTCAAAAGCAATTTGGTGGATATGGTCCAGGGTTTATTCCAGCGACGAATGCATACAATACCTTTACTTTTAAACAAACATTCTCCGAGAACTTTACACGATATACAGCTTTCGGTGGACCAAAACTTTCCAATTCTAAATACGGAGTAATGGCCTCTGCTTCTCGTTTCCCTCCTGAATATACATTAGACTCATTGTTTACATTGGATTCTCTCGAGGAACAAACTGCATGGATAGAAATTGGGGTTTCAAAAGTAGCTTATTCTCGTGCAAAAGTGTACAACAATGTTAAGATGCATTACAACAGTTGCGTTGCCCCCACAATGCTTCGTGTTTATGAAGGTGGGAACCTCATCCATGAAGAAGCATTGATTGAAGATGGTGGTCAGCACACTGTAAAACTCTCTTTCCCTTCTACTCCAGAAACTTTGAAATACGAATTTACAGGAAAAATCAGTCCAACGATTTGCGCATTCTCTCTTGAAGGAGATTATGGCGTTCAAGTGGCAAATATTGCCATGCGAGGATCGAGCGGAACAGTTTTTAACCGAATAAATAATGCATCTTTGCGAAGCATGTATGCAGAAAGTAACACGAAATTAGTCATCATGCAATTTGGCGGGAATTCGGTTCCATTTTTTAAAGACAGTACAGGTGTAACCGCTTATGCCAACTGGTTCAAAAGTCAAATTAGAACGGTCAAGAATTCAATGCCCGGCTCCATGGTTATTGTGATTGGTCCAAGTGATATGTCACAACTCAACGACGGCATCTATGAAACCTATAAATTTTTACCCTTCTGCGTAGAAGAAATGAAACGAGTAGCCGCAGAATCAGATGCCGGTTATTGGGATTTATACGCATCAATGGGCGGAAAAAACTCAATGTACTCATGGGTAGAAAAAGGTTGGGCAGGAAAAGACTACATTCATTTCTCGAATGCCGGTGCAAAATTTGCTTCTCAGATGTGTTACGATGCGTTTATTGCTGAATATGCCAAATGGAAAAGTCAAACACCTTGAGAATAGTTTTACACATATCGTTTATTCTATTATCTCTTGGGGTTTTTGCTCAGAATGATTCATTATCGAGTTATGTTTTTCCTGATTTTCGAGACATGGACACCTCAATGCGTTCTGTTTATCCTTTTGTCGATTATTCCAAGAATAACTTTGAATTCTTCACGAAAGAAAGTCCGAATTTTAGCACTTTCTACAAGAAACTAAGCACTTTAATTGAAACGCAAGAAGGAAAATTGAACATGTATCACATCGGAGGTTCTCATTTGCAAGCAGATATTTACACCAATGATATTCGTGAATATGTGCAAGATCGCTGGGAAGGTTTACCCGGAGAAAGAGGTTGGGTTTTTCCTTGTAGTCTTGCGCACACAAACAATCCGGGGAATTATCGCTTTTATTCCCCAAATGAATGGACACAATATCGAAGTGTAAAACATAAACCAAAAAAATATGACTTCGATTATGGAATTTTAGGTTACGGAATTACTTGCGCTGATTCTTCCATGGAAATTAAATTCAAATACAATCGAACATTTATAAAACCACCCATACAACACATTCGAATTTTTCATAACATTGGAGAGTTTCCTTATGAGTTGAATTTTGGAGAAGATGAGATTTTAGTGAAACGAAAAGAACACAACCTTGAACTTGGTTCAACAGATATTTATTTTACAGACCCGCTAGACAGTTTCAATGTTCAGTTTACACGAATGTATAATGAAGTTCCAGAATTGGAAATTTATGGCTTTCTGTTAATGAATGACGAACCCGGTATTTCATACACTGCTATCGGTGTAAATGGAGCTGGACTATATACTTATTTAGCCAATATTCGTTTTGAAGAACAGTTGAAAACTTACCCTCCTGATTTCTTTGCATACTCTGTTGGAACAAACGATGGAAATGTTCCTTATGCAGACTTTAAGCCAGAAGTGTACAAAGAAAATCTTCGTAAAATGATGGACATGGCACTGAGAGCTAACCCTGATTGTGCGTTGTTGCTCACTGTTCCAAATGACTCGTATTACCGAAGAAGGTATTTGAATAAAAATATTGCAAGAGAAAGAGATATGATTATCGAGTTGGCAAAAGAATACGAAATGGCTGTATGGGACCTATATGGCGTTATGGGAGAATTAGGTTCCAGTAAAACATGGAGAAATAATAAACTCATGCGAGGAGATATGATACATTTCACGTATGAAGGCTATCATTTCAAAGGCAATTTATACATCGATGCGCTGTTGAAATTTATGGATCAATTTGAAGCAATAGAAAAGAGTAATGACTAATTGGTTAAACATATCATTTGATATTGGAGCATTCTTCCAACGTTTTACTTCCATTTTTGATTTAGAAATTGGAGATGGAAGTTCTTTGGTATTTACCAAGTTAGATTTCTGGTTGTTCTTCCTTTTGGTTATGGTCGTGTTTTCTTTCTTGCACAAAAAATTATTGGTGAGAAGTATTTTTTTATCGGCCGTTTCTATCTTCTTCTTTTACAAAACTTCCGGACTTTATTTTCTCTTATTAATTATCAGTGTTACTGTCAATTATTTTCTTGGGAAAGAAATATTCAAAGCCAAAAAAGACATCTCTCGAACATGGATTATTGCTATTTCCGCAATATTCAATTTATTAATTCTAGGTTACTTCAAATACGCTTACTTTTTCACTGATTCATTCAACGAAATGTTTCACACCAACTATGAGCTCATTAACCAATTTGCAAGAATGGGAAATGGATTTTTTGGAGAAGGAACCTTTGTTGAGAAGATTCTTTTACCGGTGGGTGTATCCTTTTTCACCTTCCAAAACATCAGCTATGTCGTTGATATTTATCGCAAAGAAATAAAGCCCGTAAAAAACTTTTTTGACTACACTTTCTTCGTTACTTTCTTCCCTCAATTAGTGATGGGACCGATTGTTCGAGCGAAGGATTTTATTCCACAAATTAGGAAGCCTTTTCATTTAACCAAAGATGAGTTTAGCTGGTCAGTGATTCAAATTGTAAAAGGATTGGTAAAGAAAATTGTCATTGCCGATTTCTTGGTTATTCATTTTATTGATAAAATTGTATTTACTTCGGCAGATTACCCTGGCTTTGTGAGTGTACTTGCCATGTTTGCTTATTCCATCCATATTTACGCGGATTTCTCAGGTTACACAGACATTGCAATTGGACTTTCACGTTTAATGGGCTTTGAGCTAAAACCAAATTTCAATTCTCCCTATAAAGCCATTAGTGTCGCAGATTTTTGGAGAAGATGGCATAAATCTTTGGGTTCTTGGTTGCGTGACTACCTATACATTCCTTTGGGTGGAAATAGAACAGGAAGTATCGGTTCTTACATTGCAATTGTTATCATCTTCATCTTCTTAATATTCATTACACAATGGTACGCACTGCTTTACATCTATGGTATTCTCACGTTGATTTATATTATCGGATTATTGACCATCAATAATTTTAAGAAATACGTTCATCGCGATTTAAACCTCTTGATAACAATGGTTGTTGGTGGGTTATGGCATGGTGCAAGTGAAAATTGTGTGATTTGGGGAGCAATGAATGGTACTGCTTTGATAATTTACAAATACTGGAGTAAAATCAGTCCATACGAAAACAATCAATGGAGAATAACACGTATTTGGAAAATATTTCTCACGTTGAGTTTCATCACATTCACACGTATTTGGTTTAAATTGGATGAATAAGGGATGCCATTGACAATGCTCAACCAAATCTGGAATCATTTCGATTTTACCTGGGAAACATTTGTTACTGTTTTAGAAAGCTACCAAGCTGTGTTTTGGATTATGCTATTTGGATATATTATTCATTGGTTACCCGATAATGTAAAAAAAATCTATGAGAATGCTTATTCGAGAATGCCTATTCCAATTCAAGCTATGGCAGTGGCAATTATCGTAGTATTAATGTATCAAGCTGTAGGTAGTGAATCTGCTCCGTTTGTGTATTTACAGTTTTAAAACTCAAACTTCAACTGTACAGAAACACTCTTCTTTTTCTCATTTACATCGAGATTATTCATAGAAACGCCGAGTAATCGAACACTTTTTTCTGGTTTTTGTTGCTCCAATAACTCCTTCACAATAGGAAAGAAATCATCCTTCTTTTGTAGAAACTCATCAATTGTTTTACTACGCGTTTGCTGTGTAAAATCATTGAATTTCAATTTCACTGTAATCGTTCTTCCTTTTAATTTATTCTTCACCAATCTTCGCTCTAATTCTTCCGCAATTACCTCCAATTGTTCAAGCATAAATTCTTCCGTACTCAAATTCTTCGAAAAAGTTCTTTCTGCTCCAACCGATTTCCGAATACGATCGGGTTTAACTTCACTGAATTGAATTCCTCGAATGATGTTATAAAAATGTGTCCCAGCTTTACCAAAATATTGTGTTAAGTATTCTACAGAAAACTTTTTGAGTTCTTTGCCTGAAAAAATACCATGCATTTTCATTTTTTCTGCAGTAACTTTTCCAACTCCAAAGAATTTTTCGATGGGTAATTTTTCCAAGAATGGAACAACTTCATCTGGCTGAATTGTTTTTTGTCCGTTGGGTTTATTGATGTCCGATGCTATTTTTGCGGTAAACTTATTAATCGAAATTCCAGCCGAAGCATCTAGACCAACCTCATCTTTAATTCGTTGCCTAATCTCTTTTGCAATTAAACTTGCGGAAGGATTGTTCTTCTTATTCTCGGTGACATCCAAATATGCTTCATCAAGTGATAATGGTTCAACTAGATCGGTGTAATCGTAGAATATTGAGCGAATTTGTTGCGAAATTTCTTTGTAACGTTCAAAACGAGGTTTCACAAAAATCAATTCTGGGCATCTTCTGGCAGCGACAACACTTGGCATAGCAGAACGTACACCAAATTTTCTTGCTTCATAACTTGCTGCAGCAACCACACCTCTTTCTTTACTACCTCCAACTGCAATAGGTTTTCCTTGTAATTCAGGATTATCCATCTGTTCCACCGAAGCATAAAACGCATCCATATCAACATGAATGATTTTACGAAACTTTAATTTTTCTAGTTCAACAGACATGCGATAAATGTACGAAATAAGTTGATAAAATTATTTTGATAAAAAATTCAATAATGGTTTGCTATTCCAATTTTCTTCATACATTTGCCCCGAATTATGAAAAAGCAATTTAAAAATACGTGTAAAATTATGATGCCTTGGGAAACTTTCCAGAGGACGTAATATTCGTGTATATAAAAATACAGAAAGCGTTCTCTTTAACTAGATGAACGCTTTTTTTTGAACAAATAAATAGAAAATGAAACAAATTATTAAGAATAAGAGGAATTGGATGCCTAAACAGTTTTTTTGTATGATTAAGCATACCCAAAATGTATCAAAAGAATAGAGATTCTATAAAATATTTTATAAACCATCCCTTTGATACTAAATAGAAATCAAAGGGTTTTTTTTTACTTTGAAATGAAAAAAATCATTCAAACAATTCGCGTTAACGCATTATCAACAGAAGAAATAACGAGTTATGGTCTCGTGATTCTTGGTTCAGTTATTCTATCCATAGGATATGCATTTTTCATCGTTCCACACAATATTATTCCAGGAGGAATCTTTGGGCTAAGCATAGCAATCAATGAAGTTCTTGGACTTTCTGTTGGTATTACCTCCATGTTTATTAACATTCCAATCCTTCTCATCGGAATGAAAGTTCTTGGAAGAAAAGAAGGTGTAAAAACGACTCTATCAATGTTTATAGTGTCTTTTGGAATTGATCTCATTGCTAGTATTACCCAAAACAAAACCATTGTAGAGGATGTTTTAGTCTCCTCTATTTTTGGAGGAATACTCATTGGAGTTGCCATAGCATTTGCAATGAATGGTGGAGCGACAACAGGTGGGACTGATATCATTGTGCGGCTTTTACAAAAATACTTCCGAGTACCGTTTAGCCAATTAACAATGATTATTAATCTAATCATCGTTTTCATTGGAGTTATTGTTTTTAACGATTTCACTATGGCGGCTTATTGTTTAATCGCAATTTTTGCAACAAGTAAGACCATTGAATACTATCAAAATAAAGCGATAGAAAATAGGACTGTTTTGGTATTCTCAACGAAGAATAAAGAAATTCAAAATGAATTAAAAAACACAACAAACCTTGTTGGAAAAAGCATAAAACTCATTCATCATGATTCTGATGAGAAAATGATATTGGTGACCAATGATACTAAAAAACTATTCAGAATTGAGGAAGCCATCCTAAAGGTTGACCCTGATGCACATATTGTAATTTTAGACTCAAATCGGAAGTTGATTTAATAAAAAAGGTTCATCAAAATGATGAACCTTTTTTATTATTGCTTTGGTGTGGTTTTTTTCTTCTTAATCTTAAATTCGTACAAGAACATAACACCAATAATGTGAGCCGCTACCGGATTTTTCACATTCATTTCTTTTTCATATCGATAATACGTTGAAGCACTAAACCTTTTAAATAATGACCATTTCAAACCAACCGTATATCTTTGTGCTCTAAATTCATTTCTTGTATTAAAACGGTAAAATAATTCATACGCAACAAAAGGATCTACTAATTTTGTCATGTTATATTTTAAACTCAATTTATTTCTAAGATACGTATATTTTTTCGTTGAACTCAATTGATTCTCATGCTGAAATCTCAACCTGTATGACAAAGAAAGGGGGAAGTCTTTCTTTTTTAATGAAAAATAACCGTCCAACATTAGACGACTTCTATTATTTGAAGTCGGGCGAACAGTATATCTGTAACTTGCGCCAAAACCAACAAATTTATTAATGGAATACCTTACTCTTAATTGAGTGAATGATTTTTTTAAAGATGAAATTGTATCATCAAAACGGACCTGTTCTTCAAGATCAAACGATAATTTCTTGTGGATGGTTAAACGGAATGTTCCACCTGTCCACAATTCTAAATCGGTTGGTGTTTGAGAGAAAGAAAGGGTTGATAAAAGGGTAATTATTGCAATAAAAATATATTTTTTCATAGAAGAAAACTTATTAAAAGAATTTGGGTTCCACAAAAGAACGAAATTAATTCCTAAAAGGTTGGAGTTAGCTATTGATTTAATATTAAGTTAACATTACCCTTTCAATTTCTCAACAATACCCGTAGTAGAAAATCCTTCCACTAAAGGGATTGCAACGATTTTTCCCCCATTTTTACGGACGATATCTGAACCGACAATGTATTTTGGAGAATTTGGATTTGTTTCATTCGCATCATAATCCGCACCTTTTACAAGGACATCTGGTTTTAATTCTTCGATAACAGAAAGTGGTGTATCACTATCAAAAAAAACGAGCGCATCAATGAAACCGAGTGAAGCTAGAACCATTGCTCGAGCATCATTCTTGTTAATCGGACGTTCCTCTCCTTTCCCTTGACGTTTTACAGAAGCATCTGTATTGAGTGCGACAATCATCTTGTTGCCTAATTCTGCAGCTTGTGCTAAATATGTCACATGACCTTT
>JAJRQQ010000033.1 GCA_024280155.1 Bacteroidota bacterium | reverse complement strand
ATAAATCGAAAATAGGCCCTTATGTGACCTTAAGTTTAGGTTTAGCTGTTTATACAGGTCAATTTGAAACAAAGGAAGAACTAATTAAAGCAGCGGATGATGCACTCTATAGAGCAAAAAAAAATGGACGAAATCGTGTGGAGAGTTTTTAACCATAAATCACAAGATGTATTTAGCAAAAGATTTTATAGAAACTTCTGAAGGATTAGTCTTTGCAGTTGTGGAAAGTGGGGAAGAAAATGGAAAAGTCCTTTGTTTTCTTAGGTATTTTCGTAACAATGAAAACTGGGAAAAACTTAATACAGCACAAGCAAATCTTCTTCTTAGAAAAAATTATCCTGAATATTATTATTACTCTAAGATTAAACAGGCTCATTGTCATGCTGTAGCGTTAGATAAAGTAGATAAACATCACAAACCTAGAAAAAGGTTAAAAAAAATATTGGCAAACTTAGTAATTAATGATGTTGTTGAATCTGATGTAGTAAAAATTTGTTCATTGTTTAATGAAAATGGGCTTGATCTGGAACAGCTTGGTGTTACGGGTTCAATTCTGATTGGAGCTCAAAAATCAAGTTCTGATATTGATCTGGTGTTCTACTCAAGAAAGACGTTTAACCATGCCAGAGATATCACAAAGAAATTAATTCTAAATGGAGATTGTTTTGATTTAAATGAGAGACAATGGCTGGAATCATTTGATCGACGCTCTTGTGAATTAAGTTATAAAGAATATACATGGCATGAAAAACGTAAGTTTAATAAAGCCATTATTAATCAACGAAAAATCGACTTTAACTTTGTTTCAAAAGTACTTCGATCAGTCACAACAAAAAAGTATAAAAAAATAGAAAAAGTGCAGTTGAAAGTTCAGATAATAGATGACACTTTAGCATTTGATTATCCGGCAGAGTTTTCTATTCGTCATCCGCAGATTAGCTCCATCGTTAGTTATACGGCAACTTATACAGGACAGGCAAAAGTGGGTGAGTGGGTGGTGGTGGCTGGCATATTAGAGCAAGATAACAAAGGTGTAAAGCGTATTGTCGTAGGCTCTAGCCGGGAGGCTGAGGGTGAGTATATTAAAGTCATCACTAATAGTCATTTGAAACTTCCCAGCTTTTCAGCGGTTATTTTTGATATGGATGGTTTGGTTCTTGATACAGAAAAGACTTATTTTATTGCCTGGCAGAAAGCAGCGGACGAAATGGGAGTCAGTTTTAGTGATGAATTTTGTGCATCACTTTCTGGTTTACAATTTCAAGATATTGAAAACCAATTAATAAATCATTATGGTGTTGATTTTGATTTAAAACGGTTTAGAAAGTTAAGTGGACAGTTTTGGAGAGAATATGTAAATCAAAAGGGTATACCGATAAAAAAAGGTTTTTTTAATTTAATCAACAAGCTTAAAACAAAACAGATTAAATTTTGTTTAGCAACAAATAGTGGAAAAACTAATGCACTTAAATGTTTAGAATTAGCTAATATTACAAACCTGTTTTCTACAGTGGTCTCTATTGATCATGTGAATAAAGGAAAACCTGAGCCTGATATTTTTATAGAAGCAGCAAAAGAATTAAAACAGCCCGTCAACCAATGTTTGGTGTTAGAGGATTCTGTTATTGGAATTCAAGCAGCAATAAATGCGAGTGCCCCTTGCGTTTATATTCCTTCTGTTTTTCCTGTAAAAAGAACGACTGTTAATTTAGCCGATTGTTTTATGATGGATCTAGATCAATTAGCAGAACTGATTAATTAGTTATTCTGTATAATTCGATATTATTTATGAATACTAAATTTTCTTTATTTTGAAAGATCCAGATAGAAAAATTTCTGTTGTTGCCCCAGCAAGATTACATATGGGGTTTATTGATTTAAGTGGTTCCTTAGGTCGTCATTTTGGAAGTATTGGTGTAGCACTAGATGAGATAGCTACACGGCTTTCTATGGTGTGTTCAGATAAATTATTGGTTACAGGACATTCAGCAGAAAGAGCTGAAAAATGCACTCGAGCTTTATGTAAAGAATTAAACGTTTCAGATCAATTAAAAATAGAAATTGAAACCGCTATTCCAGAACATGTTGGGCTAGGTTCTGGTACACAAATGTCATTGGCTATAGGGTCTGCTTTAAATGTTTTTTATGAGATAGGGTTGAGTGTTCGGGACATTGCTCAACTAACAGACAGGGGCATGCGATCAGGAATTGGTATAGGTGTATTTGAACAGGGTGGTTTGGTGGTTGATGGGGGCAGGGGAGAGTTTACTGAAACGCCTCCCGTTATTTCACATATGGATATACCAGAGCAGTGGCGTTTTATTTTAGTTTTTGATCAAAGAGGACAGGGCTTTCATGGTGATCAGGAAATAAACGCGTTTAAAGAACTACCAACTTTTCCAGCTGAAGAAGCGGCAAGGCTGTGCTATTTATTGATGATGCAAGGGCTTCCTGCTGTTGCTGAACAAGATATCACTAGGTTTGGGGATGTGATTACAAAGATACAAGAATCAGTAGGTAAGCATTTTTCTTCAGTACAAGGAAATATTTTTACTAGTTCTGATGTTACGGAAGTATTGCAATGGCTGAAGCAACAGGGTGCTGTAGCTATTGGACAAACATCTTGGGGGCCAACGGGATTTTGTGCTGTAGATAATGCAAAACAGGCTGATTTATTAATAATAAAAATGCAACAAAAATTCGCTCATTTTAAGCAGTTGAGATTTGTTGCCACTTCTGCGAGAAATAGTGGAGGTGATGTTTTTTTAGATTAAATGCATTAAACCTAGAAAATCAGTTGAACGTTATATTAATTTATCTAAAACTATTGAAGATAAATAGTTTTTAGGTTTGTTAACACAAGCCCCATTTTCTATTAAAACTATGTTCAACTGAATTTTGTATCCGGTATAAATTACAGGGAAAGGATAATTTTTTGAAAAAACAGCGAATAAAAGACAAAAAGTCCTTGACAATGTTTTTGTGCAAAAAAGGCATTTTCAACAAAGAGTACGCACTCGTACTATTTAGGTCTATT
>JAJRQQ010000005.1 GCA_024280155.1 Bacteroidota bacterium | reverse complement strand
TTAAAAAACAACTGCAAAATGATGTATTCGTATTTTTACTGCACTAACGTTTGGTCTTCGAAAGTTTCCACTTTCTCTTATCCAATCATCATAAATAGCGAACTCGTCGATTATATCTTGTTGTTTCTCTTTTAGTGTCATCGTTTTATTTAAATATCAATCCTCACCCCTCTTTTCTCATTTCAGCATATTCACACTTCTTTTCAAAGCCTTAATAAAAACATCTACTTCTTCTTTCGTATTGTAAAACGCAAAAGATGCTCGTATTGTTCCGGGTATTTCAAAGAAATCCATCAATGGCTGCGTACAATGATGTCCTGTTCTAACCGCAACACCTTGTTTGTCCAATAATGTACCGACATCAAAAGGGTGTAGCCCATCAATAAAGAAAGAAACAACGCTTGTCTTATCTTTTGCTGTCCCAATAATTCTTGCTCCTTCGATTTTTAATATTTCTTGCTCAGCGTATGTTTGCAATTCTTGCTCATAAGAATGAATGGCATCTAAATCTTTTTTCGATAAATAGTCAATAGCTACACCAAGTGCAATTCCACCAGAAATGTTTGGTGTGCCTGCTTCAAATTTATGTGGCAACTCATTGTAAGTTGTTTTCTCGAAAGTAACCTTTGCAATCATATCTCCTCCTCCTTGGTAAGGTGGCATTGCATCTAAAATTTCTTTTTTACCAAACAAAATTCCAGTCCCAGTCGGACCGAAAACTTTGTGTCCAGAGAATACGAAAAAGTCACAATCCAATGCTTGAACATCAATTTTTAAATGTTGAATACTTTGCGCACCATCAATCATCACCTTTGCACCAACATTGTGAGACTTCTCAATGATTGCCTCAATCGGATTAATCGTTCCTAAAGTATTTGAGATATGCGTAACGGCAACCAATTTTGTTCTCTCATTGAGTAATTCGTCAAAATGAGCAAGATTCAATTCTCCTTCATCATTGATGTCAATAACTCGAAGAATACATTTTTTTCGTTCACAAAGCAATTGCCATGGAACGATATTCGAATGATGTTCCATCGCAGAAATGATAATTTCATCTCCTTCATTCATTAGTTCACCAAAAGAAAAAGCAATGGTATTGATACTAGCCGTTGTTCCTGCTGTGAAAATCACTTCACTCGAAGTTGGCGCGTTGATGTATTTTTGAATAGCTGTTCTCGCTTGCTCATACTCATCCGTTGCCACCTGACTTAAATGATGTACTCCACGGTGAATATTCGCATTATCTTCTTTGTAATATTTCTCAATTGCATCAATAACAACCTTCGGTTTTTGTGAAGTTGCTCCATTATCAAGATAAACCAATTCTTTGTTATATATTTTTCGAGAAAGAATAGGAAATTCTTTTCTCACTTCAATAACATCGAATAAAGGTGTGTGTTTTTCCTCAACCATAGTGCAAAGATACAAAATACTCTTATTTTGAATGATTCTTAATTAAAAAAACAATGAAAATAAAAAAGAGAGTAAGATTGTGTATATTTGTCCAACAAATTCAATGAAAATGAAAACAGTTTACATCACTCGAAAAGAAACCTTCAACGCTGCACATAAATTGTTCAGGAAAGAATGGTCTGATGAGAAAAATTGGGAAGTTTTCGGAAAATGCAGCAACAAGAATTGGCATGGGCACAACTACGCTTTATATGTAACGGTCAAAGGTGTACCTAACGAGGAGACTGGTTTTGTTATCAATTTAAAACTACTGAGTAAAGTTGTGAAAACTGAAATTATTACGCACCTCGATCATAAAAACATGAACATGGATGTTGATTTTCTTCAAGGAATTATTCCTTCAACGGAGAATGTAATTATTCGGATTTGGGAAAAATTAGAACACCCCATCAAACAAGTTGGAGGGAAGTTAGCAAAGATTAAATTAATGGAAACGGAGAATAACTTTGTCGAATACTTCGGTGAAAATGAACCGTTTTAAAAAAGAATTATGAATCACGAAACAAAGTACAACGATGAAATAACAGCTATTTTATCTGAAAACTATAAAACAGTCATTGAACAAATTGGTGAAGACCCAAATCGGGAAGGTTTACTAAAAACTCCTGAACGAGTGGCAAAAGCAATACAGTTTCTAACAAAAGGATACGATGAAAATCCAGAAGAAATTTTAAAACAAGCTATTTTTCATGAAGATTACTCCGAAATGGTAATTGTGAAAGACATCGAAGTGTATTCTTTGTGTGAACACCACATGTTACCATTTTTTGGAAAAGCTCACATTGCCTATATCCCTGATGGTAAAATTGTAGGCTTGAGTAAAATCCCTCGGGTGGTTGATGCCTTTTCAAGAAGATTGCAAGTTCAAGAGCGTTTGACTTTAGAAATTCGAGATGCAATTCAGAAAACTTTACAACCTAAGGGGGTTGCAGTTGTCATTGAGTGTGCTCACATGTGCATGCAAATGAGAGGTGTACAAAAACAAAATTCTGTAACTACTTCTAGTGCGTTTACAGGTTTGTTTTTGAACAATGATTCTACTCGAAAAGAGTTTATCAACCTAATTCAGGCAAAATTGCATTAAAAACTGTTAAATTACTTGACAACAGAACGTTGGTCGAGTATTTTTGTAGAAAAAAAATTGACAATTAAATTAAAACAATAATTAAAATTATGAATACAATATTAGATCAAGATAGAGAGGGGTATGCAAAAGCAATGTCCATTGAATTTTTTAAAAATGTCTATGCATACATGTTTGGTGCATTGGTTATATCTGGACTTGTAGCTTACCTCACTGGAACACCGGAGTTTTATGCGAAATATTTCATCAATAGCGCAGGCACAGGTGTTAACCCATTGTTTTACGTGATTGCATTTGCACCAATTGGTTTGGTTTTTCTCATTCAAAGAGGTATTAACCGATTTTCTTTTGGGACTTTACTTGCTTTGTTCTTTGTTTTTTCTGCATTGATGGGGTTGAGTTTGAGTTCAGTGCTAATGGTATACTCAGGGCGTGATATTGCCGTCACATTCTTCGTTACCGCTGGAGCATTTGGAGGAATGGCTGTTTTAGGCTATACAACTAAAACAGATTTAACAAAAATGGGAAGTCTTTTGTATATGGCATTCATAGGTATTTTTATTGCTTCAATCGCAAATTTATTTCTAGGAAGTTCTATGTTAGATTTTGCAATATCTGTCATTGGGGTTTTTGTGTTTACAGGACTAACTGCTTACCAAATGCAACAATTAAAAGCCATTGCGTCTAACACATCTATTTCAACAATCGACAGAGCCAAAATGGCAATGATGGGCGGTTTGCAGTTGTACATTCTATTTGTCAATTTATTCTTATCTTTACTGAGATTAATCGGTGGGAGAGATTAATCATTCACCAATTAAAACTTTAACACTATGAAATCATTATTCACACTTACAATTGTGTTTCTAACTTTTTTAAGTTCAGCACAAACTACACTTGCCCCTTTTTTAGAAAAGGACAAATGGGGATACATCAATCCGCATGGGGAGATTATTATTGAACCTCAATATGAAAAAGCTTCGCCATTTAGTGACGATGGACTTGCGGCAGTAATGACTCCAAGGAATGAATGGAAATATATTAACGTAAAAAACGAAGCAATCATCGTTTCTTTTGACCGTTTTATCCCTGACAGAAATGGATTCAATGATGGTTTAGCTGTGATCATTTTCAATAAGAAGAAAGGCGTAATCAATACAAAAGGAGAAGAAGTTTTTCAAGCTGAATACGATTTAATCTACCCTTTTTCTGATGGATATTCTGTTGCTAGGAAAGGAAAAAGCTTTTTCATTCTAAAAAAAGACGGCACTTCAAAAAAGGTTGAGATTGAGGTTGACCTTACTCACATGAATAGATTCTCTAATGGTTTAGCTCCTTTCAGAGATAAAAACAAAAGATTTGGCTTAATCAATACTGCTGGAGAAGTGGTCATTGAACCAACTTTTTTATCCGTTGGCTTTTTCAAAAACGGAATAGCATGGGCTAAAAATGAGGATAAAAAAACAGGATATATCAATACAAAAGGAGAATGGATAATTGAGCCAACCTTTTTAGCAGCTAAAAACATAGACCCTCAAACAGGATTTGCTCGCGTTAGAGATGAATCGGGGTGGTTTTTTATATCTAAAACAGGGAAAGAATTAAGAGTCGAAGATGTAATTACCTTCGGTGATTTTCATGAAGGAATTGCTTGGGCAAGAAATAGCGAGAAAAAAATCGGTTTCATTGATGCAAAAGGTCAATGGATTATTCAACCTAAATTCATTCATGTTCGTAATTTTAGTGCAGGCTATTGTATTGTAAAAGAAGAAGAGGGGTTATGGGGAGTCATTAATACAAAGGGCGAATGGACAATTAAGCCAACTCTTGTGAAAGTTAAAAACTTTAAATTGGTTAACTAAAACACCTTCATTTAATAGATTATTTTTAACTTTGAAAAAAAAAGAAATTATGTCTTACATTCATTTTGAAAAGTCAACAGCAGTAATGGGTACAATAGTTACTATTATTTTGATAGCAATCATTGCTTCTATTATAGCCTTTGGTTAGACTTTATAATCGCTACGAATTAATCCTGTTTATCAATTGGTTAATAGGATTTTTTTGCATTAAATAAACCTCAACGAATGCCCTTTAATTCGATTTTCGCGTGGATGATGAAGAAAAGAATTCATCAAATAAACCTTTTTAAAAAGAATCCACTTCAAGTGCAAGAAGAATTATTTGGAAATTTAATTCGGGAAGGTGCGAAGGTGACTTATGGAGCAATCAATGACTTTAAAATGGTCGGTTCGTATGAAGATTACCGAAAAAATATTCCTTTACAAACATACGAAGGCTTTAAGCCTTGGATAGAAAGAGCAATGCAAGGTGAAAAGAATTTGCTTTGGCCCGATAAAACAAAATGGTTTGCAAAATCATCAGGCACAACAAGTAGGTCTAAATTTATACCTGTTACAAAAGAATCATTGAGAGATTGTCATTACAATGGAGGTAAAGATTTGCTGGCAATGTATTATGACAATCATACCAAAAGAAAGTTATACAATGGTAAACATCTAATCGTTGGAGGAAGTGCAGAAGTGAACAAACTATCTTCTGATTCGTATTTTGGAGATCTATCCGCGATAATTGTGAAAAATCTACCTTGGTACATTGAGGCAAGACGAACACCGTCTCGTGAGATTACGCTAATGACAGATTGGGAAGAGAAAATGGAGAAAATGGCACGTTCTACCATAAAAGAAGATGTTTGTATTATTGCAGGTGTCCCGAGTTGGACGCTCATTCTTGCCCATAAAGTTTTGGAAATTTCAGGAAAATCAAATTTGAAAGAAGTTTGGCCAAATCTGGAGCTGTTTATGCATGGAGGAGTTAGTTTTGAGCCCTACAAAGAAGAGTTTAAAAAACTGATTCCAGACGATAAGATGAACTATGTGCAAACCTATAATGCTTCTGAAGGCTTTTTTGGAATTCAAGATTTAGTCGATTCCGATGAAATGCTCTTAATGTTGGATTATGGAATTTTCTATGAGTTTATTCCAATGTCAAGTTACGACGGTGTGAATTCTAAAACTGTACTATCTCTTGAAGAAGTTGAAGAAAATGTGAATTATGCGATGGTAATTACTACAAATGCTGGTTTATGGCGTTACCTTCTTGGGGATACGATTAAATTCACCAACATGTTACCGTTTCGATTTAAAATTACTGGGAGAGTGAATAGTTTTATCAATACTTTTGGGGAAGAACTTATTGTGGAACAAGCAGAATTAGCTATAGCCGAAGCTTGTAAAAAAACAAAATCCATTCTCAAAGAATATACTGGAGCACCTATATTTATAGAGAGAGACTCTAAAGGTGGGCATGAATGGTTGATTGAATTTGTCACCCCCCCTTCTTCTTTGGAGCTTTTTGGAGAAGTATTAGACGAATATATTTGTACGATTAATTCAGATTATGCCGCGAAGAGAAAAGGCAATATGTTGCTCAAAAAACCCGTTATCCATTCATTGAAAACTGGCACGTTTGATGCTTGGTTGATGTCGAAAGGGAAATTTGGGGGGCAGAATAAGGTTCCAAGATTATCCAATGACCGAAAAATATTAGAAGAAATAATTAAATTCCATACATTGTGAAAAAGAACATCTTCTTTATGTTTTTGTTGTTGAATTTGTCCGCAATTGGGCAGGATTCGATTCGTTATGAATGGAAAGAATTCCGGTCTTTTGATATTGAAAATGAAGGGGAATGGACGGTTGATGCATTTGAAAATGTTTACATTTCTAACCGAGGAACAATCAATAAATTTAACAAAGACGGACAATTGATTTTCTCGCAGAGCATTAAATCTTTGGGAAGAATGACAGAACTGGTTTTGGTAAACACGATGAAGTTGGTACATTTTTCTGAAGAACAGCAAACCTTGTGTTATTTTGACAATACACTTTCTGAAATGGACGATTGTATGGAACTGGCTGATCATGAAATTGTCAATGCTTTTATGGTGAGTAGTTCAAGTCAACCGAATAAAATTTGGGTGCTGGACAATTTTAATTCTACCTTAAGTTTTTTGTCACTTGATCGAACAATACAATCTCAAAGAGTTATAAACTTAAAAGGAATACTGAACCTTCAACATATCGTTCAGATGATTGAATACGGGAATTCACTCTATCTTTTGGATGATGAAAAAGGCATTTATCAATTTGACCTATACGGGTCTCTTGTACAGTTTATTCCTCAAGAAAATGTAAAACAATTTACAGTGGTCGGAGCAACTTTATATATGTTGGTCGGAAATCAATTTATCATTCATGCGCTTGATTTTAATGAGTCGTTCAAAATTCGTCTTCCAATCGAAGGAATTATTGAAGTAAAAGAAGTGAATCAATCCTTTTTTCTTCGTACGAAGCAGAAAGTTTACAAATTTCAGGTAGTATTCTCATAAAAACATTGCAACTTCTGTCAAAGTTTGTAATTTAGTACGACCAAAAAAATAAAATCATGCATATAGCAATTGCCGGAAATATCGGATCAGGTAAAACGACACTAACAAGAATGTTAGCAAAACACTTTGGATGGGATACCCACTATGAAGATGTTGAACAGAATCCATACTTGAATGACTTCTATGAGGACATGCAAAGATGGTCGTTTAATTTGCAGATTTATTACTTGAACAGCAGATTTAATCAAATCCAAGAGATTCAAAAAGTAGATACAACTGTCATTCAAGATCGTACGATTTATGAAGATGCATTTATTTTTGCACCCAATCTACATTCGATGGGATTGATGACAACACGTGATTTTGAAAACTACTTTTCATTGTTTAATTTGATGGATTCTTTTGTCTCTCCGCCCGATTTATTGATTTATTTACGTGCAAGTGTCCCTACTCTTGTTAACCAAATTCAACGTCGAGGTAGAGATTATGAAGAAAGTATTCGTTTGGACTATTTAAAAAGATTAAATGAACGCTACGAAGCTTGGATTTCAACTTACGATAAAGGGAAATTATTGGTTATAGATGTGGACAATAATAACTTTCCAGAGTCTCAAGAAGATCTAGGAAAGATTATCAATGCAATTGATGCTGAAATAAACGGATTGTTTTAAGCTTTACAGAAAAATATGATAGTAGTAACAGGAGCGGCAGGATTTATAGGAAGTTGTCTTGTCAGTCGATTGAATAAAGCCGGATACAATGACATCGTAGTCGTTGATGATTTTTCCAAGACCGAAAAAGATGGAAATCTTGACGGCAAAACTTTGGTTGCTAAAGTTGGACGAATGGATTGTGTCGCTTGGCTAAAAGAATTCGGGCACGAGGTTGATTTTATTTATCACATTGGCGCAAGAACAGACACAACAGAGTTTGATATAGAGATTTTCAATAAATTGAATTTGAACTACACCAAAGATTTATGGAAAATCTGTACTGAATATAAAATCCCTTTTGTTTATGCATCTTCTGCAGCAACATACGGTTTGGGTGAATTTGGTTATAAAGACGACCATTCTATTATCGAGAAATTAAAACCATTGAATCCTTATGGCGATTCTAAAAATGATTTCGACAAATGGGCAATAAAAGAAATTGAGAAGGACGAGAAAAATCAACCTCCTTTTTGGGCAGGATTGAAATTCTTTAATGTCTACGGGCCAAATGAATACCACAAAGGTAGAATGGCATCCGTTATCTTTCATGCCTTCCATCAAATTAACAAAACGGGTGGAATGAAATTATTTCGTTCTCACAATCCTAATTACACAGATGGAGGTCAGTTACGAGATTTCATTTACGTGAAAGATGTTGTAGAAGTTTGTTTGTATCTCAAAGAATCATCACCAACATCAGGCTTATACAATTTAGGAACAGGTACTGCTCGAACATTTTTGGATTTAACCAAAAACACCTTCAAAGCGATGGAGAAAGAAGAGAATATCTCTTTCATTGATACACCTGCTGATATCCGTGATAAATACCAATATTTCACAGAAGCGGACATGTCTAAATTAATTGAATCTGGTTACAATAAAGGATTTTCTACATTAGAAGAAGGGGTCAATGACTACGTTAAGAATTATTTAATAGAAGATAAATACTATTAAGAGACAAAAATCAAGAGAGTTCGTAGCTTATGGAATATCTTCAAATAAGTGTTCCAATAATTAACTCCTTTTTTTTATGTATTTTTGCGCTTCAATTTAAGAAAGAAAAAGTCCATGTGGCAATCAGTAGCGAATATAATTTTACGAAATAGATTCTTAATTATTGGAATCATTACATTGATGACCGTTTTTTTCGGTTATCAAGCAGTCACAGGGCTAAAACTAGACAATAAATACGGAATTCTTCTTCCGAAAGATGCCAAGGCAAAAGTTGATTACGACCGATTCAAATCAATGTTTGGAGAAGATGGAGGAACTTTAGTAATTGCGATCCAAACAGACTCGCTCTACACAGAAGATAATTTTCTTAAATGGAAAGAATTAAGTGACTCTATTCTTACTTTTGATGGTGTTGAATCAGTTGTTTCTGAAGCGACTCTTTTTGGCGTAACGAATGATAAAGAAAATCAAAAATTCAAAGTTCATCCTGTATTTTCGGACCTGCGATATCAAGATAAATCAATTGACTCGGTAAAAAATGAAATTAAAAACAATCCTCTCTATGAAGGATTGCTTTACAATTCATCTACAAACGTTTCACTGATGATGATTAGTGTGGATGAGAATTATATTTCACATCAAAAGAAATCAATGATCGTACTTGACATTGAAAAAGTAGCCGATTCTTACATAGAATACTTTGGCCAACCAAGATATGCTGGACTTCCTCATTTAAGAGTTGTGATTGGGAAACAAATCATGAAAGAAATGTACATCTTCATCGGTTTACTTGTTTTAGTCACTTCTTTACTGATTTACTTATTTTTCCGTTCTTTGAGAGTCGTGTTTATTTGTAATTTAATCGTTCTAATCTCTGTTATTTGGTCAATGGGAATGATTGCTGCACTAAACTTTAACATTACGATTATCATGGCATTAATTCCTCCATTGATGATTGTTATCGGAATACCCAACTGTATCTTCTTAATCACGAAATATCATCAAGAAATTGTCCATCACGGGAATAAAGTTAAAGCACTGACACGTGTAATTAAGAAAATTGGAACAGCTACATTCTTAACAAATTTCACAACTGCGCTAGGTTTCTTAACTTTTATTACAACAAATTCTCCCAAATTAATGGAATTTGGTATCTGTGCCGCCCTCAACATCATTCTCGTTTTTGCGATATCGATATCTATTCTACCTATTTTCATGTCATTCTCCAAAACACCTTCTACGAAACATTTAAAACATTTAGACAGAAAACTAGCAGTTGGATTGTTAAACAATTTAATTAGAATCACCGAAAACCATCGGCCAGCTGTATATGTAGTTACGACATCTGTTGTTGTTTTGAGTATTATCGGAATGGTGCAGATTAAAGCAACAGGTAATTTAACCGGTGATTTACCTCAAGATCATCAAATTTCAAGAGATTTCAATTTTATTCAAGACAATTTCGGAGGTTCTATTCCTTTTGAGATAATGATTGATTACAAAGAAAGAAGTCGTGTTGCAAAATCGTCAACGCTGAAAAAAGTAGACGCGATCGAGCAGTTGTACAGTAATGACACTTTGTTTTCTAGATTTGTCTCTTATGTCGATTTTTTGAAAGCAGCAAATATGGCTTACTATGACAACGATTCTACGCAGTTTCGCTTAGTTACCAAGAAAAGGCAGCTTGCTAAGTTGAAAAAATACATCGATAACTCCGTCGATGTTAATTCTGGTGGCTCTGGTGTAGCAATCAATGAGTTGATTGACACAACAAATTATGTCATGAGAATTCGAACGCAGATGAGGGACATTGGTTCGTATGAAATTGACGATAAAGCCGAAATAATGTATGCTGAAATCGATTCTATCCTCAATCCTGATAAAAAAGAAATTGAATCGCTTTATGCTCAATATCAAGAGACGAAGAATAATAAGTTATTGGACTCTATCTTGTTCAATCATTCTTCGATATATAACGCGATGACTAAGATATTATCTGGCGGAGACGACGAAAAACAATTGGCTTTTGACTCTAATCCTGAGAGTATTCGAAAAGAGTACAAAAACACATCTTTCACGAAGGATTTAAGAATGGCAATTGATCAAGAATATTTTGGATTAACATTAACTGGAACTTCAATAGTTGCCTCTAACGGTACGCAATATATGGTCATCAATCTCTTCACAAGTTTATTGTTTGCCATTCTCGCAATCTCTATACTGATGGCAATTCTTTTCCGTTCTTGGAGAATGGTGATTGTTTCTTTGATACCGAATTTTATTCCACTCCTTGTTACCGGGGGTATAATGGGATGGTTTGGTATTCCCCTGAAACCTTCAACTTTATTAGTGTTTAGTATTGCTTTTGGTATTTCTGTTGATGATACAATTCATTACTTAGCAAAATACAGACAAGAATTAAAGAACAAACAGTGGGATTTGAAAGAATGTGTCATAATGGCGATTCGAGAAGCAGGTCTGGGAATGTTTTATTCTTCGATTGTTCTTTTCTGTGGTTTTTCAATGTTTTCATTCTCTCAATTCGGAGGAACACAAGCATTGGGGTTATTAGTGTCATTGACACTTCTAGTCGCAATGATTACAAATTTGGTTGTTTTACCAACATTATTATTGACTTTAGAACGAAGATTAACAACAAAATCATTTGAAGAACCATATTTTGATGCTTATGCAGAAGGTGCAGAAATAGACTGGGTAAATTTAGAAATTGAAGATCTTCCAAAAGAGATTAAAAAAAACTGATTAGATGAAAGGAATTATTTTAGCAGGAGGATCTGGAACAAGATTACATCCTTTAACACTCGCTGTAAGTAAACAGTTGATGCCGGTTTTTGATAAACCAATGATCTATTATCCATTGTCATTATTATTGAGTGCTGGAATTAGAGAAATACTTATTATTTCAACTCCCCACGATTTACCTCATTTCGAGAAATTACTCGGAGACGGTTCACATTTAGGTTGCAAGTTTGTTTATAAAGTACAAGAGGAACCAAATGGTTTAGCACAAGCATTCGTTATTGGAGAAGAATTCATCGGAGACGATAAAGTTGCACTTGTCCTTGGAGATAATATATTTTACGGTGTTGGAATGGGGGATTTGTTGAAGCAAAACAACAATCCTGAAGGTGGAGTAGTATATGCTTATCATGTATCCGATCCAGAAAGATATGGAGTGGTAGAGTTTGATGATGATATGAAGGCCATTTCAATTGAAGAAAAACCAGAGCAACCAAAATCGAATTTTGCTGTACCAGGATTATATTTTTACGATAATTCAGTGGTAGAAATTGCTAAAAACTTGAAGCCTTCTGCTCGTGGAGAATATGAAATTACAGACATCAACGCTGAATATCTACGCAGGGATCAATTGAAAGTTGCAGTACTAAGTAGAGGAACTGCTTGGTTAGATACAGGGACATTTTCATCCTTAATGCAAGCGGGACAATTTGTGCAAGTAATCGAAGAGCGTCAAGGATTGAAAGTTGGTTGTATTGAAGAAATTGCTTACCACAATGGATTTATTACAGCAGAACAATTGAGAGAATTGGCTCAACCATTATTAAAAAGTGGCTATGGCGAATATCTTTTAAAAGTGATACATGAATAATGTTTGAACTCAAAGAATATACTAATTTCATCGAAAGTCATTTAGATGAAATCGACACGCCACTTGAACCAAGAGATTTATATGATCCGATTCGTTACTTTTTAAACATCGGAGGAAAAAGAATACGACCAATTTTAACTTTACTCGGGGCAGAATTGTTCGGCATGAAGAAGGAAGACGTAATTCCACAAGCACTTTCTGTTGAAGTTTTCCATAATTTCACATTGATTCATGACGACATCATGGATGAAGCTCCTTTAAGAAGAAATCAACCAACTGTTCATGAAAAATGGAACACCAATGTTGCGGTTCTTTCGGGGGATGTGATGTTGATTAAAGCATATCAGTTATTGTGCAAAGCTCCTCCAGAGAAATTACCAGAGGTATTGGAATTATTTAACAATACAGCCGTTGAAGTTTGCGAAGGTCAACAGTTGGATATGGATTTTGAATCAAGAAATGATGTAACCATCTCAGAATACATTGAAATGATTCGCTTAAAAACTTCCGTTCTACTGGGAGCTGCCCTAAATTTAGGAGCAATCGTTGCTGGTGCGAGTAAAGAAGATAAAAAACATTTGTATGCTTTTGGTCAGAACATTGGAATTGCTTTTCAAATTCAAGATGATATCTTAGACCTTTATGCAGACCCAGAAAAATTCGGAAAACAAGTTGGTGGGGATGTGATTTCGAATAAAAAAACAGTTCTACAATTAACGGCAATTGCAAATTCAAACAAAGAACAACGTGAAATTCTGAAACAATTGCACGACGAGAAAAATCTTGAAGTTAAAATCCAAAAAACACGAGAACTTTTTGACCAAGTAAAAGCAAAAGCAGATTGTCAAGAAATGATGCAAGAGTATTATTCAAGAGCAAAGAATAGTATTGAAAAAATTAGCGTTCCTGAAGAAATGAAACAAAATCTTCTTCAATTGGGCAGTTATTTAATGGAAAGAGATATATAATTAAACTTTCTTCCCATTAACAAGCAAGTCTTCTTTTAAACTTAAAGTAAAAAGTAGTTTATTCAAATCACCTTTGAAAAACTTGATTTTTGTCATAAAAAAAGTGACATTAATTACTTTTCGAATTACTTTTCTTATATTGCAATCACTTGCAAAACTAAACTATGGCTTTTAATAAACTCAATCATAATGTACTAGGAGAAATCCGTCCAAGGTTTAAACTAAAAATCAACCACAACCCTGAGAATGCACTAGAGCATGTTACTCAAAGCTTGATGAAAGATAAATTTGTTGCGGGAGAGCGTGATCGCAGTTTAATTTTTGTTCGGACACCAAAACACTTACAGCATTATTGGTCGCCCGTGATGACAGTTCGAATTGAACAAGAAGAATACGATGATTATGTAACTGTTTCATGTTTAATTGGTCCCAATCAAACTGTTTGGACGCTTTTTATCTTTATGTACGCAATGATTTTTCTTGGTTCTACCTTTGCTGGGATTTATGGTCTAGTCAAATACATGAACTATGACGATATGAGTTGGCTTTGGGTAATTCCAACGGGAATTATTTGTACTGTTTCAATATTTTTCGTTTCAAAATTTGGACAAAACAAAGGCCGTGACCAAATGTTGTATTTGGTCAGTTTCATCTATCATGCACTCGACGAAATCACAGAAGTTGAACGGTTAAAAGAATAAATTACAACTTCACTTCATAATGTCCAACCAATGCTTGTCTTTCAAATGATAGCAACCAAACATGTAGAATAGTTGGGTCATTTTTATCCAAATGTAAAAGTGGACCGTCAATTCCGATTTTATGACTGTCGAGCCAGTTGCCATTTTCATCAAGAAAAACACCGAAATAAGGATTTTCTCTACTGTTTAATTGTTGATGAGTTTGAACGTCCTCATAAAAAGGATGATTTCCTATTCCCATCGGAAAAGAAATTCCTGAGTTACATTCGTCAACTGCTAAACGTGGTAAAGAGGAGAAATCGAGTCCACCGAAAATAAATTGTGTGATTTCGCCATTCTTTCGTTCAAAAATCATTTTTAATTCATCATTCTCATCACCGTTTGAAGATTTCGTTTTACGGTATTCGATGGATTTTAAATTGTAAAATCGACCTAATTCTGTTGTTCGTGGGTCTTTTCGATTATAGAATCCTGGAATGGAAAAAGTGGCAAACAAAGCAGAGTCGGTATGAAAATCAGCCATTTTTGTATACTTCACTGGATAAATGATGTCAATTTGTTTCTTCTTTCGTTCGCCTTTCAATGGATACATTTCTTGGTCGTGATTGACAAAAGAAAGTTCTCTAGAATCTTCAACCGTCCTTATTCTTGATAAATCAATAAAGTCATTCTTTGGGTCTTTCCAATTTTCTAAATAAGATGCATATCGACTAAAATCTTCTTCATTTCTCTCTTTAAAAAGTTCTTGATACAATTCTCCTGGAAAATTAAACCAACCATGGTAAAAAACCTTGTCCTTTCCATCCATTTTTGATGAGAAAAAAACTTCCCATAAATAAGCATTCAAACAATTTCTTGCCAAATCAATGCGTGTAATTACCTCACCATTTACCGTGTAGTTTTCTGGTAGAATTTGCACCAAATCATCGCCCTTCCATTTCACTTGATTTCGATTCCATTCTTGGTTAACAACAGAAATTAAACTCAAATAATCGTCTCCTTTTGCACAACGTGGAACAGAAGGAATGAATTCCATTAAATCAATGTTCTTCATAGTTACCGTATCATCACTCTTATTACTCGGATAAATAACAATGTCAAATCCATTCTCTTTTTGCTCAAAAGAAATGCTTTCCATCGTCGTTTCAACATATTTTGGATGGCGAATAGAAATATCAGGATTGTCTGGATAATCTTCATCCGATATTTCACGGAGATTCGCTCGAAAAATATTTGCTTCCTCTACCGAAGAAATTGAAGTTGAAAGACGGTTGCCTTCGGGGTTTTCTGAGCAAGAAGAAAGCAGCAACAAAGTAATAATTGAGAATAAAACTTGAATTTTCATGTGCTAAAGGTAGTCGAATTTGAATGAAGAACGCATTAATATGCTCGGTAATTGTATCATGTGGATTTTAACTAGCTATGCTCCCAATAAAATTTGCTTGCCAAGATTTAACCCGAACATGGAAAATGAAACAAGCAAAATTATCTCGTTGTTATTCTACGAAATTAAAAGAAATAATAGAGGTAAAAGTTAATTGACTACATCAGAAATAACAATCCAACCTGTCCCATCACTTTGAATAGTAACAGCATGTCTTTCGGATGGTGTTCCTCCTGTAGATCCTATTACAACTTGCGTCAATGAAGAATGATAAAAAATAGTTTCTGAACCAGCCGGAGTTATCGTAACATTATCTCCACCAGCAAATCGCAATGTTCTAATGACATAAACTCGACCTGTACATGTATTAGCCGGAGGTAAATTCAACGTGGCAGATCCATTAGCATTATAAACAACCGTGTGATGAGTTGCGTCTAGATCTAATGATGTATTTGTTGTCTTGACGAAAATGTTATAAGAAACTGAACCAGCAACATCTAATGTACTATTTGGTGCGTTATTTCCATTTCCTATACCAACATTTCCTGTGGGAGTATAAATATTTGTTCCGTGGATTATATTGCCGATATTCATTTGGTTACTACCTGTAGAGTTTGCTAAATTAACATTTGAACCAATAGCAATATTGTTATCTCCAGCTGTTTGAAGTAGCGCTGCTTTAAAACCTACGAAAAGATTACTATTACCAGTAGCTAAAGCTGCACCACTTCGAAAACCTAAGGCTACATTTTCATTTCCACCAGCTAAATCTCCTAAACTAAAGTTCCCTAAGGCAGAATTTTGATACCCTGTAGACACACTCATTGACTGAGAACCTATAGCTGTATTCCCTTGATTACTGTTTGTCTGTAACGCCAAGTATCCAACAGCTGTATTACGAGTAGAGGACATTCCTAATTCCAATGCTTTATACCCAATAGCAACAGATTCATGCCCTCCTGTAGTTGTTTTAAAAGCATCTACACCTATGGCAACATTGAATTTACCATCCCAAAAACCACCTGCCGTTGCAGCTGCACCAGCATTTTTACCTAAATAAACACTCTCTTCTCCTCCATAATCTGTTTTCCCATCCGTTAAATCATTAATTTCTTTTACTCCGCCAATAGTTACCCACGCAGTACCGTCCCAATAAAAATAACCAGGCCCTGTTGTTGTATTTGTATTATATACCAATAGACTTGTTGCTGGAGTTGCTACAGGAGCGGCAGTAGATAAATCTGCGATATCAACACGAGGAACTAAAACACCTGCATTTGTTGCGCTAACATCTAAAATGGCAGACGCATCTGGTGAAGCACCTGTTCCATTAATTCCTACATTCTGTGAAAATGAAATTGAAGAAGTCAAAATGAATGCAAAAAGAACTAAATTTTTCATAATTGTTTATTGTTTAATAAATTGGATAGACTTGTTTATGTTATCAGATGAGAGTTGAATAAAATAAACACCTGGTTTTAATTCATTCACATCAATCACTGAAATTTGTTTTCCAGATTCCACGGAGAATTCATTCGAATAAATTATAGATCCTGTTAAATCAACGATTTGGTAAAAGACAATTGTTTCTCTATTCGTAGAAGTTGATACGTTGAGCACATTCTCTGTCGGATTTGGAAAAAGGACAACTTGCACATCCGTATCAATTTCCACAGCTTTTATTTCAGAATAAGAGAAATGTCCATCAAAATCGACTTGTTTTAAACGATAATAAGAAATTCCACTGAACGGGTTTCTATCTAAAGTTGCGTAATCAAGCTCATTCTGAGAATTCCCTGCTCCTTCTATTTGAACAAAAGAAGTAAAGTTTACACCGTCTTGACTTTTCTCTACTTCAAAGTAATCGTTGTTTATTTCAGAAACTGTCTTCCAAGAGACCTCAACCTCATTCTTATTATTTTTAACCGCATTAAAATCAACTAATTCAACAGGAAGCGGAAAAGTATTGTCTACCAATGTCCAGTTTTTGAAAAAATTGGCAGAAGAAATATCGGCATTTTGTACAGAGTTACCACTTTGACTTCCAAACAATAAATCTTCCCATGTTCCACTTGTAGAATTCCAACGTTGAGCTTGTAGATTCGGTTCAACAATTGTGTTAGGAGATGCCCATTCAGCAGAACTGTAATCAAACTTTAGAGTTACTGATGGTTTTGTAGAATAACCTCTTGCATCTATTCCCCCAAAACGATCAATCACTTTCAAAGAATTATCTGTAATTGAAGGTCCTGAGAATAAATTCGTCACACCAGTCGGTAAAGGTAAATTTGTTGATGGTGTTCCATAGGTTGAAAAAACAATCCGACCAGCACTAAAACCAGCACCCGTAATATTCATTTCAAGAGGTATCTTAACGAAAGGCGAAGCATTGGTTGTCCAAGGGATTGTATAAATTCCCGTTTGAACACCAATATTCCAAATAATTTCTTCATTTTCAGATGTTGTCACAATATTTCCTCCAGAACCTAAAGTTTGAATAGCGTTAGCATTTCCATTATCCAAAACAACTTTTGCAGAATTTTCCATGACAATATATGCGTCATTGTTCAAAACAAGACGGTTTTGGGCGGAAACATTGAAAGTGAGAGTGAGCAGAACAATTGTGAATTGGAGAATCTTCAATTTTTCTAATTTTTAATTTATTGTACAAAGGTAAAACATTTTAGTAAAACAAAAAAAAGTTAAAAACAAATAAACCAACATTCTTACATTTCTAACGCCAAATATTTTGCAGTAAAAGAAGTGTTTTTGAATTTTTTTACAATCATTTCTGGTGTTCCCTCGCAAACAATTTCTCCGCCAAACTTACCTCCCTCAGGTCCAATGTCGATAATTTTATCGGCGACTTTTACAATATCTAAATTATGCTCTATGACCAACACCGTATTTCCTTCGTCCACTAAGCGATTTAATACTTCCAATAACATTTTGATGTCCTCGAAGTGCAAACCGGTAGATGGCTCGTCCCAAATATACATTGTGTTACCTGTACCTTTTTTCGATAATTCTGCCGATAGTTTTATTCGTTGAGCTTCTCCACCAGAAAGAGTCGTAGATGGTTGTCCTAACTTCACATATCCTAATCCTACAGAATTTAACGTTGATAAAACACGGTGAATTTTTGGGACTTTCTCAAAGAAAGGAGTCGCTGCTTCTATCGTCATTTCAAGTACATCATTGATTGATTTCCCCTTATAGCGAACCTCTAAAGTTTCACGGTTGTATCTTTTTCCATTGCAAGTCTCACATTCTACCAAAACATCGGGCAAAAAATTCATCTCAACCACTTTCATCCCACCACCTTTACAAGTTTCACATCGACCACCAACTACGTTGAAAGAAAAACGACCTGGTTTATATCCTCTAATTTGTGATTCTGGCAATGCCGCAAAAAGTCGACGGATTTCATCAAACATTTTCGTGTATGTTGCAGGATTTGAACGAGGTGTTCGCCCAATCGGACTTTGGTCAATCTCAATGACTTTATCCAAATGTTCAATTCCTGAAATCGATTTATAGGGCAGTGGTTTCTTTACACCATGGTAAATTTCTTTCAGCAGAATAGGATACAAGGTTTGATTAATCAAAGAAGATTTACCACTTCCAGAAACACCCGTAACGCAAGTCAATGTACCTAACGGTATAGTTAAATTCACATTTTTCAAATTTCGACCTGTTGCTCCTTTCAGAACTAATCTCTTTCCGTTCCCTTTTCTTCGTGATTTAGGGATTTCTATCTTTTTCTTTCCTGTCAAATATTGATTGGTTAACGAATCTTTGTTGGTCATTTTATCCAACGACGACGCGTTAACAATTTCTCCCCCATTCTCTCCGGCACCTGGACCTAAATCTACGACAAAATCAGCCGATTCAATCATTTCTTTATCGTGTTCAACCACAATCACAGAATTTCCGGTATCGCGCAATCGTTTCAAAGATTTTATCAATCGAGAATTATCACGTTGATGCAAACCAATCGAAGGTTCATCGAGAATATAAAGGACATTCATTAATTCTGAACCAATTTGAGTTGCCAACCGAATGCGTTGTGCTTCTCCTCCTGAAAGTGTTTTAGCAGAACGATGCAAAGAAAGATAGGTTAATCCTACTTCCACCACAAATCCAAGACGCGCATTGATTTCTTTCAGAATTTCAACGGCAATAACTTGTTGATTTTTCGTTAATGTTTTCTCAACCTCTTTAAACCAAAGAGCCAATTCAGCAATATCCATTTGTGCCAATTCTCCGATATTCTTCCCATTAATTTTGAAAAAATGAGCTTCTTTTTTGATTCTCGTTCCCTTGCAGGTCGG
Organism: Bacteroidota bacterium; assembly: GCA_024280155.1. Lineage (GTDB taxonomy): Bacteria > Bacteroidota > Bacteroidia > Flavobacteriales_D > Crocinitomicaceae > UBA4466. Next base: position 16,963 of record JAJRQQ010000005.1, on the reverse strand, counting down.
ACACACTTTTTTGTTCATAAAACTTTGCGCCCAACGTTGAATAGGTGCAGAACTGTCCGAAGAATGTCTCGTCACAAAAGGAATTACACCTTCAAAAACAATTTCTTTACTCCGAAAAGAACGTTCCTCTCCTTCGTTACCATATAAAATGACTTGCAAAACATCTGCTGGAACATCTTTTATTGGTGTCGTGATTTTTAAGCCTTCTTGCTTTAAATATTGCTCTATTTTATCAAAAATCCACGTTTTTTTAAATTCTCCAATAGGACTAATTCCTCCTTTTTTTATCGATTTTGATGAGTCTGGAATTATTTTTTCTCGATCCACTTCAGAAACCTCCCCTAAACCATTGCACGTTTTACATGAACCATAGGGAGAATTGAATGAAAACAAATTCGGTTCCGGTTCTGGGTAACTTATTCCAGAAGTTGGACACATCAGCATTCGACTAAAATGACGCACTTCGTTAGTTTCAAAGTCGAGAACCATCATTGATTTATCGCCGTGTTTCATCGCAATCACAACATCATCGTATAAGCGTTGTCTATCTTTCTGTGTGACCAATATCCTATCGATAACAATTTCAATATCGTGAATTTTATAACGGTCGGTTTTCAATCCTTTGACAATATCTACAACCTCGCCATCAACTCTCACTTTGGTAAATCCCATTTTAAGAATTTGCTCAAACAATTCACGGTAATGCCCTTTTCTACCTTTTATTTTCGGAGAAAGAATACTGATTTTTTTGCCTTCGTAGTCTTAGAGAATTAAATCGACAATTTGGTCGTCAGAATATTTCACCATCGGTTCTCCAGACACGTATGAATATGCCGTTCCAACGCGAGCAAATAGCAATCGCATAAAATCATACACTTCGGTAATTGTCCCAACAGTTGAACGAGGAGAACGCGAAACGGTCTTTTGCTCAATTGAAATCACAGGACTCAACCCATCAATTTTATCAACATCAGGACGTTCCAATCCACCTAAAAATTGTCGTGCATACGCTGAGAAAGTTTCGATGTACCTCCGCTGACCTTCTGCAAAAATGGTATCAAAAGCGAGCGAAGATTTCCCACTCCCACTCAATCCTGTAAAAACAACCAGTTCATTCCGAGGAATTTTCAAATCGATATTCTTTAGGTTGTGCATTCTTGCTCCATAAACCTCGATGTATTCTTTCTTCGCCATTATGCAGGAATTTTTATGAAATAGCTCTCATTCTTCACTTTTAATTTCTTCCCAATTAACCAAGGATTGAGGATTTTCACCATTCGATAAGTTGTACCATTATCTTTTGCCCATTTCACGATGCTTTCAATATTCTCCGTGATTTCAATATTTTTCGTTTTTATGGGATTGTAAAATTCGTCTTCACGAAGAAAGAAACCATAAGCTTCCGGATTTTCCAAAATAATTTTCAGTGCAAGAATTCGAAATACATAGCGACTCGTTTCTGCATTCAGCTGTAAATCGAAATAGTCTTCCACTTGTTGATTATCGAGGTCTTTTCTGATTCCTCCCATTCCACGATTGTACGACGCACAAGTTAGTAGCCAATCATTGAAAATCCGATTAGCATCTTTTAAATATTGACAAGCTGCAAGTGTACTTTTCTTAATATTCAATCGCTCGTCGATATCTTTATTGACCGTTAAACCATATTCTTTTGCTGTAGGTTTCATAAATTGCCAAAAACCTTTTGCTCCCGAACGGCTGGTTACTTGAGCCAAACCACTTTCAGCAACACAAAGGTAAATCATATCTTCAGGTACGTTTTCTTTTTTTAAAATTCGTTTCAATTCTGGAAAAAACCGATGTGCTCTTTTTAAATACTGAATGGTTGCACTATGTCGATAAGTGTTCACGATAATTTCTCTATCCAAACGTTCTTTTACATCAAAATTATCAAAAGAAATCGATTGACCGCAGAATTGCATTGATTTGGGAAGGGGAGGTAAAGTAAAAGGTTCTTGCTCAACAAAAGTTTCCGATACTGCTTGTTTTTTTTGTTGAATAACTGTAGAATTCTCACACGAAAACAAAAGAATCGAAAATAATAAAAGTGGAATTAATCTCATTCCACGAAAATAAGGAAGATTTTTGATTCATAGTTTTTTAAATGAAAATATTAAAATAAGGTAATCCCACTTTTTCATTTCACATTCCTAGTTTGTTGTACTCTTAGTAAATTAACACCGAGAATGTTGTCTCTGTGAGCTTTGTGTAGTTTTTCTCCATACCCTCTATGTAATTTTCAACAAAAGAATACAGAATTTATTAATCTCTCCTACCTCACTATCGTCACACTTCCTGTAAAATCGGCATCATCTGTACCTGTTTTAAATAAATTTCATTAAACAACTAGTGATTAAAAAATAAAATTCAATCATGAAACAAAGAAAGGCACTGCTTAAGCAATTAAGCGGTGTTTTTTTATCACCAACCTTTCTCTGCCAATATTTCAGCCATTTGAATTTGCAATTGTTTAGCTGCCTCTCCTGCTTTTTCCGCAAAATCAGTTTCTTGAGAAGCATAAATAATTCCACGAGAAGAATTAATCAACAATCCACAATCATCGTTCCATCCATATTTAGCAACTTCTGCAACTGAACCACCTTGTGCACCTACACCAGGAACAAGACAAAAGTTGTTCGGAGCAATTTTTCGTACTTCTGCAATTCCTTCTGCACGAGTAGCACCAACGACAAACATTAAATTTTCATCAGAACCCCAAGTTTGTGACTTTTTTAGAACTTTTTTAAACAATTGTTCACCATTCTCATCTTTAATCATCTGAAAATCGAGTGCGCCTTTGTTAGAAGTCAAAGCAAGTAAAATAACCCACTTGTTCTCATATTCCAAGAATGGAGAAACACTATCCTCCCCCATGTACGGAGCAACAGTAACAGAATCACAGCTGAGGTAATTGAAAAAAGTATCCGCATAGTAGCGAGAAGTATTTCCGATATCTCCTCGTTTGGCATCAGCAATTGTAAAAATGTTTTTCGGAATATAATCCAATGTTTTCTTTAGCGACTCCCAACCTTTAGGCCCATGACATTCATAGAATGCAGTATTTGGTTTGTATGCGACAGCAAAATCTTTCGTAGCATCAATGATGGCTTTGTTGAACTCAAAAATAGGATCTTCTGTTTCCAACAAATGCTTTGGAATTTTTGTTAAATCCGTATCCAAACCAACACATAAGAATGATTTTTTCAGTTTGATTTGCTCAATTAATTCTGCTCTTGTCATGATGTTGAGTTTTAGAGGGTAAGATTTTTAATTCTCTTCTGAATTTTTCAATTTTTCTGCATTTCCTGCCATTTTCAAGGCATCAATCATTCCTTGAATATCACCATTCATAAAAGAACTCAAATTATACATCGTTTTATTGATTCGATGATCTGTAATTCTACCTTGTGGGTAATTATACGTTCTTATTTTCGCAGAACGGTCACCAGTTGACACCAATGATTTACGATGTTCAGAACGTTCATTTTCTAACTTTTCTAATTCTATTTGATACAAACGTGAACGAAGAATGGACAGTGCTTTGTCATAATTTTTATGCTGTGACCGTCCATCTTGACATTCAGAAACAACACCTGTTGGAATATGTGTTAATCGAATTGCCGATTCTGTCTTATTAACGTGCTGCCCACCCGCTCCAGAAGCTCGGTAAGTATCACGTCGCACATCGGACATATTTAATTCAAAATCAACTTCTTCTGCTTCAGGTAAAACTGCTACCGTAATTGCAGAAGTATGCACACGACCTTGAGATTCTGTTTCAGGAACACGTTGCACACGATGAACACCTGATTCAAACTTTAATACACCATAAGCCGCAGGAGCATCTATTTCCATCGATATTTCTCGATAACCTTTTACTGTTCCTTCGTTGGAGTTAAGCACTTCATATTTCCATCCACGTTCTTTAAAAAACATCGTGTACATTCTGAAACAATCTTCTACACAAATACACGCTTCATCTCCACCTGTTCCGGCACGAAGTTCCATTATAGCACGTTTATCATCTTCTGGGTCTTTTGGAATCAGCATCATTTTGATTTCTTCTTCCATGGCAGGTCGCTTTGTTTCCAACTCATCGATTTCCATCTTTGCCATTTCTCGCATTTCTGGATCTGTTTCTTCTTTCAGCATTTCTTTAGAAGACTCAAGGTTGTCAATTAGACTTTTATACTCATGATAAACCTTAACAATTTCGTCCAAGTCTTTGTATTCCTTGTTCAATTTGATGTAGCGCTTCATGTCTGCAATAATCTCAGGATCGACAATTTGTTTACCAACTTCGATAAATCGAATATTTATACCTTCTAGTTTTTGTAATAAATCGTTCATATCCCTGATTAAAAATTTGCTTTACAAAAATAATCAGTTTTTATTGGTATTGAGGAAATGTGGAGGATTTTTTTAATGATTGGGGAACTTCACCCTTCGACGAGCTCAAGGCTCAGGGCTCGGGAATATTCTTTACTTCTTGTCCATTCCTTTTGAGATTGAAGATATTCTTGGAGATGATTGGGTCTTCATTTCAAAACTATTCGCTCTTATTTCAGTTTTTTGAATGATATCATCCATTTCTGAATAAGATTGAAATTGCTGAATCACAAGAACAATTACAACAATTGAGACGATTGGTAAAACGAAGAATTTTGCAAATAAAATAAAACGATTTTCTTTTTTTGGCTGTGCAGTGTACATAGTGGTTAGGTTAAGTGATTTACGGATCAATAACTAGGACAAATATAATACATTTCACCTATACCAACCAAATTTATTTTCGATTAATTGCTATTTTTTATCGACGAATGAATATTTTACACACCTTATCGAATATTTCAAGAAAAATACAGGACATTTAATTTTACCTCGCAATTTCCATTTTCAATCGTTTTCCTTTCACTTTTTCGTTGCGAATTCTCTTCAAAACATCGTGAATAAGATCAGCTTTTACCGCAACGAAAGATGTTCTATCCTTCACGGTAATCAATCCTATTTCTCCCTTTTTCAAATTTCCTTTTTTAGAAAGAAAGCCCACAAAATCAATCTTATTCACTTTATCTTTTTTTCCTGCACTGAAATAAAGTGTTTTCCATGCTGGAATAACATGATTTGTTTTTAAATCTTTTGTGCTTATAATAGATGTTGGTTTTTGAATGTATTCAGGAAGTTGAGTTTCTTCCCCAAAGAATAGATACGAATGACCACTTGCTGACATTCTCGCTGTTCTTCCTTTTCTGTGAATAAAAGCCTCCTCACTATTCGGATATTGATAATGAACAATGTGATTGATTTCTGGAATATCCAATCCTCTCGAACCTAAATCAGTACAAACTAAAACATTTGAAGAACCATTTCTAAATTTTATTAACGCACGTTCTCTGTCGTCCTGTTCAAGTCCTCCATGATAAAAAACAGAAGTAACACCTAAATCTTTCAAACGATAAGACACATCTTCTGACACTTCACGATAATTACAAAAAACGATGGCTTTTTCATTCTCAAATGACTCAATTAAAGTAGCCAAAGATTGCAAGATGTTTTTACCCGATTCAACAAGGTGTTCTGTTACGGAGATTTCATCTTGGTCTTCCAGTGCATCAATAATGTGGTAATCTGCTTGAAGAAATTCAGGAACCTCATCCATTTTTGTAGCAGAAACGAGCATTCTGTGCGTTAATTTGCGCATATTCTCCGCGATAAATCCCATTTCTTCGGCAAAACCAAATTCCAAACATTTATCAAACTCGTCAATTACGAGCATTGGACAACGGCGTAAATCTAGATTTCTTCGGTGAATGTGATCGACAATTCTACCGGGCGTTCCAATCACAACATCTGGATATTCTTGCAAACTATTTTCTTCCGTTCGAACAGAATGTCCGCCATAGCACACCGTCACTTTACGTCCGGTTTTTAAAGAACGAAACACATCTTCTATTTGCAGAACCAATTCTCTTGATGGAGCAAGAATCAACGCTTGCACACCTTCTTCGGCTGCATCTATTTTCGATAAAATTGACAATAAAAAGGCAATTGTTGTTCCAGATCCTGTTTTAGAATATAGGATGACGTTTTCAAAAGTCTTTATCGCATCAACCGATTGTTGTTGAATAGGCATTAACTCAGAATGACCTGCATTTTGAAGATAATGTAATGTTGTGTTTTTCTTACTCATGGTGCAAAGGTCGTAATAATGCGCAATATTGAGTGTTTAATAATGAATTAAATTCTATGTACTGTGTATAGAGCTTGATTGCGACCGAACCTTTCTGACTGTACATAAAAAATCACTTTACACCATCTCAATCACACCAGCAGCACCTTGACCTGTACCAACGCACATTGTCACGACACCATATTTCTGGTTGCGTTTTTTTAACTCATTCATCATTTGAACAGATAATTTTGCTCCTGTACAACCCAATGGATGACCTAAAGCCAATGCACCACCATTAACATTCACAATATCTGGGTCAATTCCAGTTTCTCGAATCACTGCCAAAGATTGCGAAGCAAATGCTTCATTTAATTCATACAAAGAAATATCATTCGATGTCAACCCGGCTTGTTTGATTGCTTTTGGGATTGCTGTGACTGGTCCTATTCCCATAATTCTTGGCTCAACCCCAACAACTGCATAAGAAGCTAACCGCGCAACAGGTTCCAATCCTAATTCATTGATCATATCTTCAGACATCACTAAACAGAATGCTGCTCCATCAGATGTTTGTGAAGAATTGGCAGCAGTTACAGAGCCACCTTGGGCAAAAACAGGTCGTAAACGGGCTAACGCTTCAAAAGTACTTTGTCGAGGTCCTTCATCGGTATCAACGACGTAACTTCTTTCTTGACGTTTTTCGTTTTCATCCAAATAGACTTGATTCACTGTAATTGGCACAATATCATCTTCAAAACGACCAGATTTTATCGCTTTAATTGCTTTCTCATGTGATTGCAATGCAAAACGGTCTTGGTCTTCACGAGAAACTTTAAATTGCTCGGCAACTGCCTCTGCTGTCAATCCCATCCCCCAATACCAAGAAGGGTTTTCTTTCCCCACTTTTGGATTCGGAACAATTCTCCATCCCCCCATTGCCATAATAGACATTGATTCTGCCCCACCTGCGATGATACAATCTGCCATTCCTGCTTCAATTTTCGCTTGAGCAATGGCAATCGTTTCCAATCCTGAAGAACAATATCTGTTGACTGTCATTCCTGGAACTTTATCGGTATCCAATCCCATTAACGAAATCATTCTACCCACATTTAAACCTTGTTCTGCTTCCGGTGTTGCATTTCCAACGATTACATCATCAATTCGTTCTTTATCCAAATTAGGAACTTGCTTCATGATATGTTTAATCACATCTGCCGCTAAATCATCTGGGCGAGTAAAACGGAAACCGCCTTTTCCAGCTTTTCCTACCGCTGTTCTATATCCTGTTACTATATATGCTCTTTTCATTTTTTTATTTTTTTTTGCCGATAATTGTCGGTATTGGTTTGTTTGTTGTTGTTGTTGTTGTTGTTTTTTGTGGGGACGGGTCGCGACCCGTCCCTGCAAAAACAACAATTTTAATTTCTCAAAATTTTACCTTTCTTCACAATACTTTCTAACCGTTCTAGTGTTTTTCTTTCTTTACACAATTCTAAAAATACTTTTCGTTCCATATCCAATAAATATTGTTCTGAAACGACCGTATTCTCCGATAAATCTCCTCCACAAAGAACGAAACCTAATTTTTCGGCAATTAACTTATCGTGTTCTGACATATATTTACCTGAATACATCGTATCTGCGCCAACGTAGACGATTCCAAGCCCTTCATTTCCAAGAACAGTAATGTTTTTCTCGCGTTTCGGAGCAACATAACCGTTATTTGCTAATTCTAAACAAGCTTCTTTTGCTCGTTTCAATTGGTGGTCACGACTAACAACAACCTCATCTGTTCCTTTTCTTAAGTAACCTAAATCGAATGCTTCATGTGCTGAAGTTGAAACTTTTGCTTGTCCGATGGTTAAGAATTTATCTCTCATTCGATTGATTTTGATATCTCCATCTGCGAGTTCATCTGACAATCGTTTTGCAAATTCTTTCGACCCTCCACCGCCAGGGATAAGTCCTACTCCAAATTCAACCAGTCCCATGTATAATTCTGCATGAGCAATTACTTTATCTGAATGCATAGACAATTCGCAACCTCCTCCAAGTGCCATATTATGTGGGGCAGCAATAACTGGAATGTTCGAATAACGAATTCTCATCATTGTATCTTGGAATGTCTTTACAGCAAAATTCAATTCATCAAAATCTTGCTCAATAGCCATCATGAAAATCATTCCGACATTTGCTCCGGCAGAAAAATGTTGACCTGTGTTTGAAATAACCAATCCTTTTTGGTCTTTCTCTGCTAAATCAATGGCTTTGTTGATGCCTTCAATCACACCACCGCCAATGGTATTCATTTTTGTGTGGAATTCTAAATTTAAAATACCATCTCCTAAATCAACAATGGTCGTATCAGCATTGCCCCAAACTTTATTGTCTGCTCGGAGAATATCTAACATTACTAAATCTTCCGTTCCAGGAATCACTTTGTATGATTGGGAAGTAATATCGTAGAATAATTTCTGTCCATTCTCCGATTTATAGAAAGAAGTAAAGCCAGCCTCTTTCATATCGATTACCCATTGGGCAACTTTTTTACCTTCTTTTTCAATGAGTTCCAATCCTTTTTCAAAACCGAGGATATCCCACGTTTCAAAAGGACCTAATTCCCAAGCAAATCCTGCTTTAAGTGCATCATCAATTTTATAGATATCGTCTGTGATTTCAGGAATACGATTAGTCACGTAACCAAACAATCCTCCAAATATTTTTCGGTAGAATTCACCCGCTTTATCCATCCCCATCATCAACATTTTGGTGCGTTGACGAAGATCGTCAATAGGTTTCACCATGTCTAAGGTTGGAAACTTCACTCTCGCTTTCTCTTTATACTCTAGCGAATTTAAATCCAAGACAAGAATTTTACTTTTACCGTTCTCATCTTTCACTTTCTTGTAGAATCCTTGTTTTGTTTTAGAACCGAGCCAATTGTTTTCGACCATTTTAGAAATGTATTCTGGCAGCACAAAAGAAGGCGACTCTTCATCGTTTGGACAATTCTCTTTCAAGCCATTGGCAACATGCACCAACGTATCTAATCCAACTACATCACACGTTCTAAAAGTTGCAGACTTCGCACGACCCATAATTGGACCGGTTAATTTATCAACTTCTTCAACAGAAAGTCCCATATCATTTACAATATGAAATAAAGACATGATTGAGTACACACCAACTCTATTTGCAATAAATGCAGGTGTATCTTTACAAAGAACTGTTTTCTTTCCTAAGAATTTTGCTCCATAATCCATTAAGAAATCGATGATTTCAGGTTTAGTTTCAGAAGTTGGGATAACTTCAAAAAGTTGCAAATATCTCGGAGGATTGAAAAAGTGAGTTCCACAGAAATGCGCTTTAAAATCTTCGCTTCTTCCTTCTAACATAAGATGAATAGGAATTCCTGAAGTATTTGATGTAATCAACGTTCCTTCTTTGCGGAATTTCTCAACGTTTGCAAAAACTTGTTGTTTGATATCTAAACGTTCAATCACAACCTCCATAATCCAATCACAATCGGCAATTTTATGTAAATCGTCGTCAAAATTCCCTGTTTCGATTCTCGAAGCAAATGATTTTTTATAAATCGGTGAAGGATTTGACTTTAATGTTGATTGCAACGCCTCATTGACAATTCTGTTTCTAAAAGCTTTACTCTCGGTTGAAACACCTTTGGCTTTTTCTTTCTCTGTTAATTCTCTTGGAACAATATCAAGCAATAACACTTCGCAACCGATGTTTGCAAAGTGGCATGCAATTCTTGACCCCATAATTCCTGAACCTAGAATGGCTACTTTTCGGATAAATCTATTCATTTTTTCTAACTATTTATATTTTTTTACTTTGAGTTTGTCGAAACGTTAATTCTTCGTCTATCGTTTTATCAATACGTTCTGCTACTTCGTAGAATATTTTTAGCTTTGATTTTGGAATGTTTGCAATCAGTTTTTCATCAAAACCTACAACCACTTTTTTTGCAATTCGCCTTTTCTCGATTCCTTCTTCCGTTAGAAATATTAAAACTTTTCGTTTATCAACGTCATCATTTTTACGGTAAATCAATCCGTTTTCTTCCATTGTTTTCAATGTTCGAGAAAGACTTGTTGACTCCATCCCCATCTTAGGTCCAAGCTGTGTACTCGGGGTACCTTCTCTGTCAATGTTCAGTAAAATAAAACCAATGGAAATCGTTACGCCTTGTTCTTGTGCTTTCTGATTGTACATTCTGGATATTTTATGCCACAAATGACGTATGGCAAAATCCATGTAATACTCTTTGTTTTTTTCCATAATTTTCACTCCCAATTATAGGAAGTGTAAATATAACAAAAATGTTTTATGCAAGCATAGGAAAATGAAGGAATGTTTGGGACTTTATTCTAGGTAATTTCTTCGTTGGAAACAAACATGACTGACAAATAAATGATAGACATTAATCAAGTATGTTTTTCCTTCATCTTGTATATACGAATAATGGGCGATTGTTTCGATGATTTTTTTTGTTGCGCCATCGTACTGCACACCTTTGTAATTTACTTGGTAGTTTTCGCGAAAAAAAATGGAAAGATAATAAGCTAGTAAAATTCTTTCGTCGTCATGAAACCTTAAACCTTAAACCTTACAAAAAATCATTTGGGAAGAAAGATGGTGAATTCCGATCCAACACCATATTGGCTCTTCACATTGATTGTTCCTTTGTGAGTATCAATTATTTTTTTTACGTAGTAAAGCCCTATTCCAAAACCTTTGACATTGTGAATATTCCCTGTGGGGACGCGATAGAATTTTTCAAAGATCATTTTAACATTCTCTTTTTTTATTCCGATTCCATTGTCTTGAAATGTGATTTTTATTTCATTTCCATTATCTTCAGTACGAATTGAAATGATTGGTTTTTGCTCACAATATTTTATCGCATTATCGATTAGATTATAAACAACATTCGTTATGTGAACAGGGTCAACTAAAGTTGTCGCATTTATGGAATTAAGTGTAAGTTTAATTTCGGCATCTTTTTCTTCCCCATCCAGTTCGATGGTTTCTTTTACTTCAAGAAGTAATTCGTGAATATTGAAATCTTCTTTTTTCAGCACGATTTCATTCTTGTCCAATTTTGCTACGTTGAGCACTCGTTCGACCTGTTTTTCAAGACGTTTATTTTCTTTAAAAATCAATCCAGCATATTTTTTAATCTTCTCAGGGTCTTTTTCAATATCCGAACGCAAAATCATTTCAGAAGAAAGTCCGATGGTTGAAATTGGTGTTTTTAATTCATGGGTCATGTTATTAATGAAGTCTGTTTTCACTTCGGAGAGTTTCTTTTGTTTTAGGATCACGATAACAGCAAAAGCAAAGAACAGTAATACAAAAATGACAATGATAAATAAATATAAATAAGGGGAATAGGGTTTTAATTGTATTTGATTATTGTTTTCAGTTACGATTTCAGGAAAAAATACGGTAAAATAATGTCCATCTTTTTTCCATTTCATAGCTTCGGATGTTACATTATTGATGGTGTCTGAAGCTAAAAAACCACCGTCAGTTTCATTCGTGTATTGAATAAGTTTACCGAAAACAATGGAATCATTGAAGCAATCGTAAATACCATATTGAAAACTATGCTGAACATTCTGGTTATAGAATTGTCGCTTTAAAAGGTTCTCAAGATAGAAAGGATGTAATTCTTCGTTGATGTCTACGGAATAGTAATCGTCCTGTATCTTTTTCACAGCTCCGACCAAGTCAGAAGAGTCGCCTTTTGTTTTTGAGATATCTTCCAATACATTTCGAAGAGCAATTCTCACATGCTCTTCAAAATGAACCATATTTAAACTATCTTCTTTTTCTTGGATCGCAATGGTTGTTTCATGTAAAGAATTGGTATTCTTAATCCAAAATATTTGCACCATCAGAATACTCAAAACAGAGATAACTCCGAGAATGATTACTGCGTTGATGGTTTTTCTATTCATGGAAGTAAATGTAGAGAAAAAAATAGTTTACGCACCAATACTCTGTAAAAAAACCTCAACGAATAATCGCTGAGGTTTTTAAAAATCTATTTTAATAAAGTTTAAAATCCACTTACACCGTTTACGGTTGTATATTTTAATACGTTTTTCTTTTCGGGGTGAATTCGCGCAAAAGCAGACTGAACGGCTAATGTTCCTTCATGGAATCCGCAAAGAATTAATTTTAGTTTATTCTCATACGTATTGATATCTCCAATAGCATAAATTCCAGGGATATTCGTTGAATAATCAGTCGTATCTACTTTGATGGCATTTTTTTCAATTTCTAAATCCCAATCTCCACTTGGCCCAAGACTTGGTTTAAGACCGAATAATGGAATAAAATGATCTGTTTCTTTGTTAAAATCACCATCTCTTTTGTGTTTAATCGTCAAGCTTTCCACTTTTCCATCACCGTGAATTTCTTTCACTTCTGCTTCGGTGATAAGGTTGATTTTTCCTGTTTCAGAAAGGTCGATTACCTTTTGTACAGAATCTAAATGACCTCTGAAAGAAGCACCTCTATGAACCAAAGAAACTTCACTTGCAATATTTTTTTCGGTTAAATAAATTGCCCAATCTAGCGCGGAATCTCCACCACCAGCAACCACAACACGTTTGTTGCGGTACATTTCAGGGTCTTTAATCATGTATTCAACCCCTTTATCTTCGTAGGCTTCAAGATTCTCAATAGGCGGTTTACGAGGTTCGAAAACACCCAGACCACCAGCAATCATCACGATTGGAGCTTCATGCTTTGTACCTTTTATAGTGGTTACGATGAAAGTATCATTCTCCGTTTTGTCAATACTGATTGCCGCTTCGCCAAGAGTAAAACCTGGTTTAAAAGGAGCGATTTGTTCCATTAGATTATCAATTAAATCACCCGCTAAAATAGAGGGAAATCCAGGAATATCGTAAATCGGTTTTTTAGGATATATTTCAGAACATTGTCCACCGGGTTGAGCCAAAGAGTCAATTAGGTTACATTTTAACTTTAACAAACCTGCTTCGAATACGGTAAACAGTCCTACAGGACCTGCACCAATTATAATTATATCTGTTTTTATCATGCTTTTATTTTTGAGAATGCAAAATTACTTAAAAATGTTGGGAGAAAAATGATTTGTGTCAGGAAAGAAAAAATCATTCTATTTGAAATAAAAGAATTAATCAGGTGTATTAAGTTTTATTTGTTCTTAGAAAGTTTGTTTACTTCTTTCGTCCAAACTAACCCCAAATGGGTATGGGGTAGTGCGTTTTTGAAAGAGATTTGGCGTTATGTTTTGGAGTGTTTCGATGTTTAAAGATAAGAAAAAAAGTGAAAGTTTGGTAGGGGTTTTTAGAATTAAAAAGCAAAACCTTGGGGAAGGTTTGAGAGTTAGTTTTTTAGTTTGTTATTGTGGGTTAGTGGGGGAGCGAGGAAGGCTACCTTGCCATTGGAAAACACCATTAACAAATGAAATAGTGTCTTGATCATTTTTTACATATGACAATAAAGTAGTATGACTGCCACTAAATACTTTCTCCACTTTAAATTTAAAATCGGAGTATTTATTTAAAACACTTTTACCGTTGATGTTTAATACAAGAATGTAATCCACATTTTCGACAAAAGTATCGTGAAGAACAAATTCAAAAGGACCATTCTTATTATCCAAAATTTTAAAATAAATATCATCTTTTTTAATGGTGTCATCATCAATTATAGTATTTAGACAATTAAATGTCACATTTGAAGATGAATCTATATTAATAGCTTGAAAGACAGGGAGTCTTACCTGATTAATTGTTAACACATTCATATCATTTGCATTCCCGCTAACACCTTTATTAGTGAATTTCGTATTAGGTGAACATGAGTAGGTTACGAACGATGTTAAAATACCCAATATAATTATTCTGTTTCTGAATCTTTCCCCCATGTTGCCCCGTTATAGTATTTTTTAAATTGCTCTTCTGTTACAGTAACATTAATTTTTTTACCCCATGATTGAATGTCAAATGAAAAATATCCATTTCCCAAATCTTTGACATTTCCTAAAAAATTAACTCTATGACCACTATTCTCAGGGTAAGCTCCATCATTTATTAAATTCGGGTTTATCCCTATTGTAACGCTGTATCCATTTTTTATATTCGCTTCAAGTCTTTTTAACACTCCTTTTGGATCCATATCATCTCTTGCTATTCCGTAATAGTATTTTTCATATACTTTATCAAAACCTAGTAAATTCTTCATGAGATATTTTACCTCTTTTCTTCCTACAGCCGTATTATCCGTTGAAAGTCCTGTGAAGGTTGCGTCTAAAGAACTTTGAATGGAACTTATAGCCATCCAGTCAGCACCAATCTCAGTAGGAGTACCGTATCCATCAGATGAGATGTTGGGGGCATTTGGCTTAACTTCAAAGATACTCTCATTAGGCTTTATCTTAAAATTATTTACTTGTGCCTCTTTTGTCACGTAGAGACTCATCATTGCGCTATGAAATGAAGCTTTATCTGTTTGTAACCAAATATAAGTTATTGCTGTTACCACACATGTTCCTGCACCTCCTTGATTAATAGAGATAGGATCTTTTTTTAACTCTTGCATTGAGGTTGAAAACACATCCCACGTCCAATTTTTCGCAAATTCAAGTCCTTCAAGTTCAACACCATCAATACCTCTGTTTTCAGAAAAATTATAACCTCCATTATAAGGATAGATACTTGCCAACGGATCAACCGCAAAAAACCGCCCAACCCTCGGGTCGTGCATTCGGTATTTATAGTTGATAGAATTCCCTTCTCCTTTTATCTCCGAATCGCCTTCTTGTCCTTGAAAAGAATAACGGTACTTCCCACCAATTTCACTTCTTTCATCCAAACTAACCCCAAATGGGTATGGGCTATTGCTTTTTTGAAGGGGTTTTGGCGTTATGTTTTGGAGTGTTTCGATGTTTAAAGATAGGAAAAAAAAGTGAAAGATTGGTAGGTGGTTTTAGAATTAAAAAGCCAAACCCCTCGAAAGGTTCGCGAAGTAGCTTTTTAGTTTGTTATTCGTGCGCTAGCGGGGGTACAAGATTGTCGGAATTAAAATGATCGAGATCTCCCTCTACATACTCTAACCTCTCTAACTCAGTTTCTATTTCATAGACTTCCCTCGCAGAGCCAACCTTAAGCTCAATAAGATAACGATTATTTTTTATTTTTACAGCTCTCTGTAAACTCTCATTTTCCTCAATCTTAAAATAAATTATCTCCTCATTTTTACATAAATTGTACAAAACTAACTTCTTGTCGTCTATTGTTGTAAAAATTATCTTTTTACCATTTTTATCTAAAAAACAAACACTAACATCATATTTTTTGACTAAAACATTATTATTTCTAACTTCTATCTTTCCTTTCTCAAAAACGTACATAAAAGAACCACAAACCATTCTATTGGATTCTAAATGCACGACATTATTTTCAACAAAACTACTACTATCAATTCGTTGATTTTCCCCACCAGACATAATCTTCATTTCATTTTCAGAAGCTGTTCCACAGCTTAAAAAAATGTTATTACAAAGAATACTAGTGTTAGTATTACACCTTTCATAATCATTTAATTTTAAATATTTCGATTTAACTTTTTACTCTCTATAGTTCAAAAGCCTGTATTGTTCAATTATATTCATGATTTTTAGCACATAGAAAAACAGTTATTTATTGAGCAAGTGATTTGCCTCTATTGGTCTCAATGGTCTTAGCTTTTTTCGGTTTTAAATTTTGAGTTATTATAGAATCAACTTTCGCCGATTTATTAGTACCTTTAGGGGATACCATAGTTCCTTTTATCGACGACATCCTACCTATTAGCGCAATATTTCCAGCATCTGCTACAACTCCAAATCTCTTCGGACTCCACTTGAACGATGATATTATTGATGATATTGCTGGTGACACTTCATTATCACCACTTTCATTCACTGGCCTATAGAAAAATGCTTCCTTTTTTTTGTAATATTTAAGACTATACTTTTCAACAACAACACTTTCAACTGAACCACCACTTTTCTTTTTGTATTTCGTTGCATGTATTACTGTTATTTCCTTTGTTTCATTATTGTAACTTTCCACCACACCAGTATGACCGTCCCAAAGAACAATATCTCCAGACTTAGGGGTTTCTGACTTATGCCATTCAGTACTATTATTAAAAAAATCAATTAAATCAGGCGTAGCCATTGATTTAATCTTGGGAGTTAAACCATCAGCTGCTAAGACTCTACAAACCAATTCTGAGCAATCAAGGAATTCTAATGCATCTTTTCCGAGACCTGTTCTTAAAAATGTCTGTTTTCCATTTTCCCATTCATACTGTTGCTTATAAGGAATTCCTAAGAATTTTTTTGCTGCTTTAATTCTGTCTCCAGGACCCTCACCATTTTCATCCGAGAATCTTATCGGATTATTGGCAGCATAACAATGTGGAGACATAAAAGGATAGTTTTTTGCTTTAGGATCAATACTTAAAAACCGCCCAACTCTCGGATCATAAAACCTCGCTCCAAAATCATAACTATTTCCATTACCCTTTACTTCTTCATCCTTCTCCATTCCATTAAATCCCTTTAGGTTTGCAGAAGCAATATTTGAAGAGAGGAGACCTATGTTGAACCCCAGGTTGTTTATTTGATTTGTTATCTTCATAAAAATATAATAAGTCAACGAAAGGGAGGCGACCTACTTGGAAGCCTAGGAAAGACCT
>JAJRQQ010000004.1 GCA_024280155.1 Bacteroidota bacterium | reverse complement strand
TCTTCCTTCTGTGTTGATGTTTATGGCGCAAATGGACAAGTTGAAAACAGATGGTGTCCAAAAGGAGAAATAAAACCAAAGAGTGGAAAAGATGTTACAGCAGCTTGGGGATTAGCTAATTCTAATAATCCAGTAACTGTCGGAGTAATGTCAAAAATGGGAGGAAACTCTGGTCCAAAAACAATTTCTAAAGTGTTGAAAGGAGTGGATATTGACTTAAGACCAGAAGATGAGGTTCCTTCAATGTGTTTGGGAATTATGGATTTGTCTGTTTATCAAATGGTGGCGGCACAAGCAATGTGGGTGAACAATGGAATTTACAATCGACCAACAACAATTCTCCGAATTGAAGATAGAAATGGGAATATTATTTACAGTGCAGAATTGTTCTCTAAAGAGGCAATGAATTCTAATGTCGCGTATCAGACTTTATTAATGATGAAAGGTGTTGTACAGTTTGGAACTGGAGCAAGTTTAAGAGGTGGAAGAAAGTGGGGAGGAATTAAATATCCAATGGCAGGAAAAACAGGAACAACTCAAAACAACTCTGATGGTTGGTTCATGGGCTTAACGCCAGATTTGGTCACGGGGGTTTGGGTTGGTGCAGAAGATAGAGCAACACGATTTAGAACAATGACTTGGGGACAAGGTGCTCGAATGGCATTGCCTATTTATGGGTATTATATGCAAAAAGTGTATAAAGACAAGAAAATTAAAATTTCAAAAGAAGATTTTGAAGCTCCAATCGGTTTTGATCCATCTTTCTTTGAATGTGAAGATAAAGAAAACGTCTCTGATGGAGATTTAATAGATTTTTGATATGAATAAAGTTGTAGAAAATGTAGAGGTTGCTCTTGAAGGGCTTGAAGATAACATGACAGTTATGCTAGGTGGATTTGGATTGTGTGGTATTCCAGAAAATTCAATTCAACAAATGGTAAAAACAGGCGTAAAAGGATTAACGTGTATTTCAAATAATGCAGGAGTTGACGATTTTGGTCTTGGGTTACTTTTACAAGAAAAACAAATCAAGAAAATGATTTCTTCCTACGTAGGTGAGAATGATGAATTCGAACGCCAAATGTTATCTGGAGAATTAGAAGTTGACCTAATTCCTCAAGGTTCTTTGGCAGAGAGATGCCGTGCCGGTGGTGCTGGAATCCCTGCGTTTTATACTCCTGCAGGATTCGGAACTGAAGTTGCAGAAGGTAAAGAAGTGAGAGATTTTAATGGAAAACCTCATATTTTAGAAATGGCATTGACGGCAGATTTTGCAATCGTTAAGGCTTGGAAAGGGGACACAGAAGGAAATCTTATATTCAAAGCAACTGCAAGAAACTTCAATCCAATGATGGCAATGGCTGGAAAAATTACGGTTGCAGAAGTAGAAGAATTGGTGCCTGCTGGAGAATTAGATCCAAATGAAATTCATACTCCAGGAATTTTCGTTCAACGAATCTTCCAAGGTGAAAAGTTCGAAAAAAGAATTGAACAACGTACCGTTCGACCAAAAGAGTAAATGATTTATTCAAATAAAATACAAAAAGGAGTTTCAACACTCCTTTTTTTGTTCATTTTTGGGTATTTATTACTGCGATTAATTTTCAATGAAACCCTACACGATGAAATCGCTACCTTTTATTTTTATTTTTATCACGGAGATTATTTTGGAGAAACCATTCAATGGGATGCCAACAATCATTTGCTAAATTCTTTTATTGGTGCGCAATTGTATAAGATTTTTGGGGACAATTTTGTCGTTCTACGGTTGCCAAATTTACTTGCATTTATTCTGTTTTTCGTAGGAAGTTATCGTTTAACGAAGAACCTAAAAACACCTTTTCTGAACTTGACAGGTTTACTGTCTTTAACTTGTATTCCTTTTGTGTTAGATTATTTTGCCTACGCGAGAGGATATGGTTTATCTATGGGGTTTTTAATGTTGTCTCTTTCTTATTTTCTTCGCTATCACCAAAGTTTTATAAAGAAGAATTTATTCTTTGCATATTCTCTATTGCTTTTAGCCGTTTCTGCAAATTTAACACTGATTAATTCGACTTTTATTATCATGGGGTTGACTATTATTGCTCCTTTTTTTCAAGAAAACAGAAAGAATTTTGAATTGAAAACTTGGCTACTTCATTTATACTGTTTTGTAGGATTGCTTCCTCTCATAGCATTTGCATTAATGTTGAAACAGGCGGGAGCATTGTATTACGGAAGTCTGGACGGTTTATGGGAAATCACCGGGAAATCATTGAGCAAAATGGTCTTCTTTTCAGAGAATATTGGAATAAAAGTGCTCTTTTTGGTCATTTTTATGGCTTTTAATGTCCTTTTCTTTCAAAAAATGAAGAAAAAACCGAAAAATGAATGGTTGCAACAACCTTTTATTCTTTGGACGAGTTTACTCTACGGAAATGTCTTAGGAATTCTTGTTTTAGCACTCGTTTTAAAAGTCAATTACCCAGAAGACAGAACAGGAATGTATTTAATTTTCTATACGCTTCTTGCATTTATTTATTTTCTTGACAGTATTCCTTTTGGAAAATGGTTGCAACTTTCACTTCTATTTTTCCCTCTTTCATTCGTTACCCATCTTAATTTAGAAACGTCTATTTACTCTCCAGAGCAAAGAATGAATGCTGAATTTTACCGTAAAGTTAAAGCAGAAATACAACCTTCGCATAGTGTGATGATGTATCAAACGATGTTTTGGAATTGGGTATTTAATGAGTCGCATCAAGAAAGAAAAGCTAGTGTTGGGCAAACGAATCATCCAAACACAATATTGACGGACATTATTCTTACAAGAGAAGAGGTGTTGGACAATCCGATGATTCCAAAATTGTATGACACAATTGCTTACCACAAAGTCTCAGGTTATATTGCTTTTAAAAGAAAAGAACCAATAAAAAGAAATGTGATTGATTCTGTCGTTGAT
This sequence comes from Bacteroidota bacterium, assembly GCA_024280155.1. Lineage (GTDB taxonomy): Bacteria > Bacteroidota > Bacteroidia > Flavobacteriales_D > Crocinitomicaceae > UBA4466. Next base: position 24,997 of record JAJRQQ010000004.1, on the reverse strand, counting down.
ATCACACACGTAGGGAATGGAGAATACTATAATGTGGCTCGCTTTAAAACAGTGGATTTAGAGAATCAAAATATACAAATAGACGTTTCTGGTCATTTAAAAACTTTTGTACCGAAAGATAAAATTTTACTCATAGTTGAAACGAAAAATAAAGCAAATGAAACTGTGCGACACTTTTATTATTCCTTTGACGCTTGTTTTCAAGGAAAAAAAATAGATGATGATTTTCTACACCATTTTATTTTAGAGAATATGACCGAGAATGAGCAAGTAATTCTCGTTTATTTTTGGAATAGAAGTTTTGTTGAAATGGAGCTCACAGAAGTGAAAACTGAATTAATAGAATTGTTGTAACATTTTTGTAAAAGTATTATAGAATAAAAAACAAATAAAAGTTTATCTTTGGAATAGGGTTTTTCCACTTTTGAATTAGCATAATATTCTAATATTTAGAATTAAAAACAAGAAACATGAGTTTAGACAAAACAGGCATTGCAAAACGAATAGCGCAAGAATTAAGAGACGGTTGGTATGTAAATCTTGGAATCGGAATTCCAACTTTGGTGGCAAATTATATTCCAGAAGGAATTGAAGTTGAGTTTCAATCAGAGAATGGAATTTTAGGAATGGGACCTTTTCCAATTGACGGAGATGAAGATGCAGACCTAATTAACGCGGGGAAACAAACGATCACAGCTTTAAAAGGGGCTGCTTATTTCGACTCGGCTATGTCTTTTTCAATGATTCGTGGTCAACATGTTCAATTAACCGTTCTTGGAGCAATGGAAGTTGCACAGAATGGAGACATAGCAAATTGGAAAATTCCTGGAAAAATGGTCAAAGGAATGGGTGGAGCAATGGATTTAGTAGCTTCTGCTGATAATATCATCGTTGCAATGATGCATGCTAATCGTGCGGGACAATCGAAACTATTGAAAGAATGCTCTTTACCTTTAACTGGAGTGAATTGTGTAAAAAAGGTAGTGTCAAACCTTGCAGTTATGGATATCAAGGATGGAAAATTTCACTTGGTAGAACGCGCACCTGGAGTTTCGGTTGAGGAAATTATTGCCGCAACAGAAGGAGAATTAGTTGTTCCGGAGAATGTGCCAGAAATGGTTTTATAATCGAATTTAATTTTGTTTCAACTTTTTTATTTCACCGGATGATTTCACTTCATAAATAAATCCATTTTTTAGATTAGAAAAAATAGATGTAGTGCCATCTGTCCATAAAACAGTGATTTTATCAATTTTTTTCGCATTATTCAATCCAAAATATAGAATTCTAGTACTTTGTGAAGCGTGACCAGAAGAACCGTCAACTTGTGAAATCATTTGAATAGTGTCTTGTTGAAATAGAACTTTGCACCCAAAACAATCTTTGTTTATACCACTTTCACCGATTAATTTTATACCAATCCAATTTTTAGTGGGGGTATTATTTTTATAAACTTTTAATTTCTGTTCCTTGTTTGCGAAAGGGCCCCAAGGTAATTTTACAACAGAAGAAATGATATCTAAATCTCCATCGTGATCGTAATCAAAAATGATTGCACCATGGTGAGATAAAATATCATTCACACCTGAAGAGTTAGATACATTTTTGAATTCACCACCTTCATTGAGAAAAAACAAATTAGCATCAGAAATGGCTGTTTTTGGAACAATAGTAAGAACATTCCCTTTAGAAACAAACAAATATAAATCTCCGTCAAATTCAACATCGAAAAAGAGTCCACTCCAACTGGTTCCTTTTGTTTTTCCGTAGGAATAAGTAGCGTCAATTTTCAAATTTTTTGCATTATCTTCAAAGGTACTTCCATTATAATTAAACAGATAATTCTCCCCAATGTTCGTGATATAATATTCAAGCCGACCATCTAAGTTGTAGTCGTAAGTTCCAATTCCCATCCCATACATTTTGTGATTGAAACCTGTTGAATCACTGAGGTCAGAAAAATGATTTTTGGGGTATTCATTTCTGAAAAACTTATTGCCTTCACCTGTCCATTCTCCAAAGTCGTTCAGAAGTAATAAATCAAGATCACCATCATTATCGACATCTGTGAAAGTTGCAGAAAGTCCACATCCACCATCATTAATTCCGAATTCTTTGGCAGATTCTATAAATGCTTGACCATTCTTATTGAGTAAGAGTTTATTCTCAAAGCAAGAAGTTTTATAGCCTATTTCTACGCCAGTAGAATCGAGTAACACTCCCATTGTTGCAACGTAGTTTGTTAGATAAATATCTGTGAAACCGTCGTTATTAAAATCTCCTACCGCAGCCGAAGAAAAATTTCCTGGGGCAATTATTTGGTCCATTTTAATGATTTTAAACGATTTCCCTTCGATATTCTCTAATAAAACAGGAGAATATTTATCCCCCATTGCCATCCCAGTTCCAGAATTTACAATGAAAAAATCTTGAAAACCATCATTATTGAAGTCAAGTGAGATTGCACCTTGAATAAAATAGCCACTTAACCCATCCAAAGCATATTCTTCTGTTGCATCTTCGAATACACCGTGATTATTTATCCACAACTTAGAATCAAAAACACCTCCTGATTGAAAAAAATCTTCCCAGCCATCGTTGTTTACATCAATAACCATTAACCCTGCCCCCGCCATTTGAAAGCCATTTCCAGGATAAACATAATCCAAACCAATTTCAGCGCTTACTTCTTCAAAAAGTTGCGAAAAACTTGAAAACGTAAAGCAAAAGAAAATAAAAAATAGAGTTAGTTTTATCATTTTCTACACTTAATCGTTTGACAAACATAAATACCGATTTTACGTCCGTAGGCTAAACTCACGTCTAAAGTTTCCCGAAAATGTATTCCTCCATACAAACGGGAAATTGATATTTCTTCAGACATTTCAGTAAAGGATTGATAGGTTCGAGGTGTGCCAACGATGTCAGTTCGAGAGTAGTTGGTTGAATCTATAATTACTGTTTTATCTGTAAAAAAAGCTTTCATAACTTCAGTAGCTGCACCTGATTGGAAAGAATGTCCCGAAGGAAACTCAGGAAATGGAGGGCTTGCTATTCTTGAGTTAAAGTCCGAATTGATATTTCTTTGAATATAAGTTATTGGTCGAATGAAATTATACTTGTATTTTAGTTCAAAAGCTGAAATAAAAGCTTCATTTACAGCAATTCCAAGCTTTAAATACATTTCTAATGCATCATCAATTTTCATTTTTTTCATCTGAGCTATTTGAGAAGCGATGGTGTAAAAATGTCCTGTTGGCGTTCCTGAATAACCGGCTCCATCATCCCAATATTCTGCAATAATTTCATGTTTAGAGTCAGTCATTTTAGCATTTTCATTAACAATCATTGCTTGTTTGTACATAAATGAATTCTGTTCTTCTGAAAAAACAAAGGGTTTACAATCCTTTGAAATGGCTTGAGTTTTTGGTAAAAGACGTTTGTTTTGCCCCCAATAGGGAAGAAGTGACGGTAAAAAGCCGGGTGCTGTTTTTACCCAACAAGAAGGACAGTAAGGTGGTTTATATTCTGGAGGAAAATTATTTGCAAATCCTTCATCTCCTCCATCGAACTTTGACCATTCAATAATTTCTTGAGCAATCTTTTCGCCATAAATTATAGAACGTTCATTTATTTTCTTTCCATACCTTTTACTCGAGGCTTTAATAATAGAATCATTCACTAGTTCTATTCTTTTTTTATAGGATGGAGGCATTGCTCGATACATGTAATTTAAAATTGTATAATCTACCTTGTTGGCAATGAGCATCCAATTGAGTTCTTCTTCATTTTTCCATGATGTTCGGTTGTAACCTTCCAATTGACCGGTAATTGATTTTAGTTCAGGGACTATTTCCACAGAACTCTCATACATTCCAATTGCAAAATAGCTATAAGCACGACCGCTGACAGGCGCGGTAAATCCTACGGTATTTTTCGTTAATTCGAAAGATTGTTTTAACCAAATATGATGAATATTTAGGCAATTAGTCTTTAATTCTGTAGAATCTATTTTTGCAGCAAATGAAACGTTAAGAAAGAATAGAAAAATAAAAAATGGAGAAAGAATTGTTGTGTAAAAAGGCTTTTTCATATTAAGAATATCAATTGGATGGATTAAATGTAATGTTTTTGGAATTTAAAAGCTGATGAATAGGAAATAATCGTTGTTTTTTCATTCAAAAATAAGGGTTATCCCCCGATAATTTAGTTTAATTTAAAGCAATTACTATTTCAAAAAAACAACTATATTTGAAAACAGAGAAAATTTTCTTAAAAAGAAGACTAAATGACACAAAAAAAAGCAATCATTGTAGGGGCAGGACTTGTTGGTTCGCTGTGGGCGGTATATCTGTCAAAAGCTGGATATAAAGTAACTATTTTTGAATCTCGACCAGACATTAGAAGAGCAGACATTTCTGCAGGAAAATCAATAAACCTTGCACTATCTAATCGTGGTTGGAAAGCACTTGACACAGTCAATGTTGGTGATGAAATTCGTAAAATTGCCATTCCAATGTTTGGTAGAACAATGCACGACATGGAGGGGAATCTTTCTTATCAACCTTATGGAAAAGAAGGACAAGCGATTTATTCTGTTTCTCGTGGTGGTGTGAATGCAACGATGATGGATATTGCAGAAAATGAAGGCGGAGCAACTATTCATTACAACATGCAATGCATTGATGCTGATACAGAAAAAGGAAGTGTCACTTTGAAAAACACAAAAACAGGAGAAATTTCTGAAGAATTTGCGGATGTTGTCTTTGCTGCTGATGGTGCGTTTTCTGCTGTTCGATATAATGCTTTTCAAAAAGTAGATCGGTTTAACTTTAGTCAAAAATACATCGGTGATGGATACCGTGAATTATTACTTCCTGCTAATAAAGACGGTTCTTATAAATTGGATAAAAACACCTTACATATTTGGCCAAGAGGCAAGTTTATGTTGATTGCACTCGCAAATGAAGATGGTTCTTTTACTTGTACTTTATTTATGCCTCATGATGGTGACGAATCTTCATTTGATAAAATCAATACAAAAGAAGAAGTGGATACTTTCTTTAAAAATACTTTTCCTGATTTTTATGCAATGATGCCTGATGTTGCTGATTGTTGGGAAGATCATCCGCTATCATCTTTAGCAATTATGCGATCTGAACCATGGCATCACGGAAAAACAGCTTTAATTGGAGATGCTGCTCATGCAACAGTTCCTTTTTATGGGCAAGGGATGAATGGTGGATTTGAAGATTGTACGGTTCTTTGGGAATTAATGCAAAAATATACGGAGAACGGACAAGAAAATTGGTCAAAAATCTTTGAAGAATATAGCATAATTCGTAAGCCAGACGGAGATGCATTGCAAGATTTATCCTTGTATAATTACTACGTAATGCGCGATTATGTGGCCGATCCAAAATTCTTACTACAGAAGAAAATTGAAGCTAAATTCTCAAAACTGTACCCAGAAAAATGGATGCCGCTATATTCTCAAGTTACTTTCTCTGATATCCGTTATAGTGAAGCGCTAAAAAATGGAAAAAGACAGAGTAAAATTATGAACGAAGTAATGGCAATGGAGAACATCGAAGAAAAATGGGACTCTGATGAGGTAATAAATGCTATTCTCGAACGTATATAACAGTATGAAAAACTTTTTTTTAATACTTCTTCTTTTTATTACGGCAATTTCATTCTCTCAAAGAGACATGACACCAGGTAGTCGTAAACAAGCGTTTGGTAAACGAGATTTTCGAAATTTAAGCAATACTGGCTTGCAATTTCAACTCGGCCCCACTTATTTAATGACACGAACGAAAAATCCGTCTGTTCTTTTCGACAATGGAGTTACAAATGGTCGTTACACAATTGACCCTAAAGGATTGTTAGGGTTTTATGGAGAAATTGGATTGACCCATTTCCCAAAAAAGAGATCTAAATTATCATTGGCTCTAAAAACAGTTTTGGTGAGTTATTACGATTGGGGAATTGGATTTAAACATTTTAGAGGACAAGAAAATTTAACGTTAGAACGGTTAAGCCCTTCCGGAGCTGTTTTAGGAACAGCAAAGTATCAAGGAAATTTTAATTCTGGTTTTATTTATGCTCGTTTTTCGTTGCACAAGAACGTACATTTTAAAGCACTTAAAAATTTCTTTTTAGACAATAGTTTAGGGTTTAATTTAGATTATAATGTGCTTGTTCCAAAAGTTGATTTTGCGACAAGTCAATACCAAGCAACTCTTAATATTGTGGGCGCACCTCAACATTACCATACTCCTTTTGTAGCTCAGCTACATTATGGTTTGGGCTTTGGCTTTCGTTTAAAACGTGGAGCATATTTAATTCCGGGTGTTCGTGTTCCAATTTTAGGAATCAACGAGTGGCACAAAGGAAATCCATCATTGAAATGGTTTACGAGAAGTTATTGGCCAATTCTATTTCATGTCAAATACATGTTCTTGTTCGAGAAAAAATCAAAACCAGGTTCTTGTACGGGTGCTGCAACCAATGACCAAGATAAAAACACGAACAGAAATCGTTAGTATGAAAAAAATCTATCACTTAAAATCGTGTTCTACCAATGTTCGTATTCTTAAAGAATTGAATTTGGATGGCGTAGAATTGCAAAACATCAAAGAACAGAATATCGATGAAAAAACACTTGACTTTTTAAAAGAACAAGTGGGATCCTACGAAGCTTTATTTTCAAAAACAGCAATGAAATATCGCTCAATGGGGTTAAATAAAATGGAACTTAGCGAAGAAGATTATAAAAAATACATGCTCGAAGAATACACCTTCTTAAAACGACCATTTATGATTAATGGCAATGATGTTTTTATTGGAAACTCCAAAGCAGTTGTAGAAGCAGCAAAAAAATCGTTTGAATCATAAAGTTTTAAGATTCTTTAATGAAAAACACCTCATTTCTCAAAGCGCATATCGCACTTTTCTCTGTAAACGCACTGTATGGAGCAAGTCATATCATCGCTAAAGGTGTAATGCCTGATTTTTTAACGCCAAGTGTTTTTATTCTGTTTCGTGTGGTCGGTGCGGTAGCCCTTTTTTGGTTGGTGAAATCCTTCTTTATTCATGAGAAAATTGCCAGAAAAGACCTTCTTCTTTTTGCAGCATCCGGAATGTTTGGAGTAGCGGTGAATCAAATGTGCTTCTTTCATGGGTTAAGTTTATCTTCTTCCATTAATGCGGGAATAATTATGACTATAAATCCAATTTTGGTGGCCATCTTGTCGTATTTTATTCTCAAAGAACGACTTTCTGTCCGTAAATCGGTCGGAATTCTAATCGGTGCAACAGGTGCTATTCTACTCACACTAACCGCAGGAACAGGCACCGGAGATTCTATTTTTGGTGATTTTTTATTGTTTATCAATGCGACAAGTTATGCCTTATACCTCGTTTTAGTAAAACCTTTGATGCAGCGATATTCTCCACTTACCGTAATTACTTACGTTTTTACTTTTGGGTTGATTTACATTCTTATTTATCCACCAACACTCACAGAATTCTTTGCCACCGATTTTTCTGCATTTACAACAGAGGTTATTCTCAAAATTGTTTACATCGTTGTGGGAGTTACTTTTTTGACCTATTTATTAACGGTGTATGCGCTCAAGTTTTTATCGCCATCTGTATCTAGTTCGTACATTTATCTACAACCTGTTTTAGTAATGGTTTTTGCTGTACTTTTTGCGTGGTTGGGTTGGTCAGATGATTATACCGAAACCATTACGCTCAAAAAAATTCTGTTTATGCTGATTATTTTTGTTGGAGTGGGACTTGTAAGTTACCGAAAAGGGAAAAAATAGAACACAAATGAATTTTTTAATAGTTTTTATTTTATATATTTCCTTTTTTCTCCTTAAAGTTATTTTTAACATCAAAAATGATAGAGAATGGCACGAAGGAATAATTAACAATGGGAATAACCATCAGCATTCTGAAGACCCTTTATTGGAAGCATATATTAGTTTAGGGGCATTAATGATTCGGAAAGATCGGTCTTCTTACAGTGAAAAATTACAGTATCTGAACAGTTATTTTTCGAAGAATTTTCCAAAATCGCATTATAATTTTGGTCGTTCATTCACAGAATCTTTAAAAAATCCGGTCAGACCTAAAACCGTCACACGATGGTTGAAAAGAAAACTTCCTAAACGCGAACAGCGACTACAAGTGATGTATTTTTTGGCAGGTCTATCCAATGTGGATGGATTTATGAATCACCCAGAAGTTAAATTATTGAAAGAAATGAATGTACTCTTAGGTCTTTCACAGAAAGATTTTGAGAGTATTATCGCAATGTATTCACAACAAAGAGAAAGAAAAACCACTTCTTCAAAACCTTCTTTATCACGTGTTCAATTAGCTGCTAAAATTTTGGGTGTTTCTGTCAATTCTTCAGAAAGTGAGTTAAAAAAAGCCTATCGTAGTTTAGTAAAATTACACCACCCAGATCTATTTACAAAAGATTCCATTCAGCAGCAGGAAATTGCTGAAGAACGTTTTATCGAAGTTCAAAAAGCATACGAAATTTTAAAATCGAGAATGGAATAAGGATACAATTCTTTTCTTGTAAAACATTCCGACCACCTCTTTCCTCAATTATTCCTACCTTTGCCAAAAAATACAACTATGTTAAAATCGATGACTGGTTTTGGAAAAGCATCTGGAAATTTCCAATCCAAAAAAATATCAATTGAATTGCGTTCTTTGAACAGTAAATCATTGGATTTAAACACAAGAATACCTTCTTTTTACAAAGAATTAGATCCAATAATTCGCAAAATGATTTCGAAAGAAGTGGGGCGTGGAAAGGTTGATTTTTCTTTGAATTTTGACACGGTTAGCACAGAAAATAAATCTTCTATCAATCAAGAGTTAGCCAAATCATACTACACTGAACTAAAAGAATTAAGTGAATCTTTGGGAGAAAAAAGAGAAGATTACTTGTCATTAATTCTCCGAATGCCAGAAATTTATACTTCACCAACAGAAGAACTTTCTGAAGAAGAAAAAGAAGTAGTCATCAAAATTGCAAAAGAAGCCATTGACAACCTTAATCATTTCAGAAGAAAAGAAGGGGAAGATTTAGAACGAGAATTTACCGAACGTTTAAATGATATTCAGTCGTTATTAGATGAAGTCCCGAAATACGAACAAGAAAGAATCGACATCATTCGTGAAAGAATGAAAAAAGGATTGGAAGATATAGAATCGGGGAGTTACGACGATAATCGTTTCGAACAAGAGATGATTTTTTACATTGAAAAACTCGATGTTGCCGAAGAAAAAATGAGGTTAGCAAATCATTTGACCTATTTCGCAGAAACAATGCAATTGGAACAATCTGGAAAGAAATTAGGTTTCATCGGACAAGAAATTGGAAGAGAAATCAATACATTAGGGTCAAAAAGCAATCACGCTGAAATGCAAAAATTGGTGATTGGAATGAAAGATAATTTAGAAAAAATCAAAGAGCAGATTTTAAATACACTTTAACGAATGAATTTTAAGAACAAAGGGAAATGCATCATATTTTCTGCACCATCAGGAGCAGGAAAGACAACAATTGTGCATTATTTGTTGGAGCAAAATATTGGATTGGAATTTTCGGTTTCTGCTTGCAGTAGAGAACCCCGTCCCAATGAGATTGATGGCAAAGATTATCATTTTTTAGGTGTAGAAGGGTTTAAAGAAAAAATAGAAAACAATGCTTTCGTGGAATGGGAGGAAGTTTATACCGACAATTTTTACGGAACATTAATTGTAGAAATTGACCGAATTTGGGGCGAAGGAAAAGCCGTTATTTTTGATGTGGATGTCGTTGGAGGATTAAATCTTAAAAAACAATTCAAAGAGGATGCTTTATCGATATTTGTCCAACCTCCAAGCTACGAAGAACTTGAAAAACGTCTGCGTGGTAGAAGTACGGAATCTGAAGACAAAATAAATCAACGAATGGCAAAGGCGAAAACAGAATTGGCTTTTGCTCCTGAATTTGATGTTGTGTTAATCAACGATAATTTGGAAGATGCTTGTGAAAAAGCAAAAAGAATGGTGGTCGATTTTTTAGAAAAATAAAAGACATGAAAATAGGATTATATTTTGGCTCATTCAACCCCATTCATGTTGGGCACTTAATTATAGCAAATCACATGGCAGATTATTATGATTTTGACCAAGTATGGTTTGTAGTTTCTCCTCATAATCCGCACAAGAAAAAAGCATCACTCTTAGAAGATTATCATCGATTGGCTTTAGTGAATGTTGCCATTGAAAATAACCCTAAACTTTCTGCTTCTGATATAGAATTCAAATTAGAGCAACCCAATTATACGATAAAAACCTTAGCTTACTTAAATGAGAAATTTCCAGAGAATCAATTTTCATTATTAATGGGAGAAGACAACCTACGTTCTTTCCATAAATGGAAAAATTACGAGGAAATTTTAAACAATCATTCGATCTATGTTTACCCTCGACTTTCTGAAGAAAAAACAAGTAAAGAAGAGATAAAAGAAGTAACAGAGCATAAAAATATTCATTTTTGTAACCAAGTTCCTGTCATGAAAATTTCAGCAAGTTTTATTCGTAAAGCCATAAAAGAAGGAAAAGACGTTCAATATTTACTCACAGAACCGGTGTTAAAATATGTGGATGAAATGAATTTTTACAAGTAGAAGATTGTTCTATCTGTTTTTCTTATCTTTACTCTTCAATTTTTAACATGAAAAAACGCATTCTTTTAACAGGGTCAACAGGTGGTGCCGGAAAAGCAACTTTAAAAGCTTTATATCAACTTACCGATCAATATGAGGTGACAGCGTTAGCTGTTAATCGAAAAAGAAATAGAAAGTTCACTTTACCATTCTCTGATAAAATTAATATTGTTTTTGGTGATATTAGAGATGATAAAACGATAGAAAAAATCTCTAAAAATGTTGATTTTGTCATTCACCTTGCTGCTATTATTCCACCATTAGCAGACGAGCAACCAGATTTAGCTTATCAAGTAAACATCGTTGGGACGAAGAAGTTAATTGATGCGCTTGAAAAACATTCCCCCAATGCTTTTTTCCTTTATACTTCATCGATTTCTGTATATGGCGACCGGGTAAAAGAACCGTTTATTAAAGTGTCCGATGAAATAAAACCAAGCGAAAGAGATGACTATGCGTTGACAAAGATTGAAACGGAAAATTATTTGCAAAAATCAAAACTAGATTGGTCAATCTTTCGACTAACCGCCATGATGGGAGAGCACAAGATGTCGAAATTGATGTTTCACATGCCATTAAATTCAGGTGTGGAAATTATTACACCTAAAAATGTAGCAAAAGCACTTGTAAACGCCATTGAAAAACGAGAAGAACTATCAAAACGAATTTTTAATTTTGGCGGTGGAGAGAAAATGAGGCTGACCTACAAAGAATTATTGGAAGGCTCTTTTAGAGCGTACGGTATGGGCAAATTAGATTTTCATAAATATGCCTTTGCTATACAAAATTTTCACTGTGGTTATTATGAAGACTCAAAAGATTTAGACGATATTCTTCATTTTCAAACAGAGGATTTAGAAAGCTACTTTAAAGATTTACACAAAGAAATCAATCCGGTACAGCGAGGTGTTACAAAACCTTTGAGTTCAATTGTAAAGTATTTTATGCAAAAACTATCTGAACCATTGCAAGCATATAAAAACAAGGACGAAAAAGAGCTTTTGCATTATTTTGGAACAACAAAATTAGATTAAGATGAGGTTTATTCTTCTGATAATTTTACTCTTCTTATTTTCTTCTCTTTCGAAGAACCCTACCTTAACGGTGGAAATCATCGGAATAAAAAATACGGAAGGATTAATCGAAATAGGGTTGTACAACAAAGCTTCCGATTTTCCATCAACCACAAAACAATACCGAGTGCAAAGAGTGAAAGTTACTGCACCCAAAACCACCGTTGTTTTCAAAGATATTCCTGTTGGTGTGTATGGAATTTCAATATATCATGATAAAAATGAAGACAAAGAATGTAACCTTAATTGGATTGGCTATCCAACGGAAGGTTTTTGTTTCTCGAATAATTTTAAACCTTTTTTAAGTGCGCCAAAATTTAAAGACGTTCGGTTTGTTGTGAAAGCAGACAAAACAATACAAATTAAAATGCTAAACCAATAATGGATTATAAATTACTATTTATTTACGCTTGGATTGCTTCTGGAATCATAACTTTCTTCTATTTATTGTATGGTAAAACGGCGCCATACGGTCGTCATTCCTCTAAAAATTGGGGACCGATGATTTCCAATAAAGCAGGGTGGATTTTAATGGAAAGTCCTGCGTTTTTCTTGTTTATTGCATTCACATTCTACGGAAATCCTTCATTTTCAACAGTGGCTTGGATTTTTATTATTCTTTGGCTCATTCATTATTTCAATCGCACTTTTATTTTTCCTCTTCGCACCCGAACAAAAGGAAAGAAAATGCCCTTGGTAATTGCCCTTTCTGGTGTTGCTTTTAACAGCGTGAATACTTGGCTCATTGGTTCGTACCTGAACGAAAACGCACAAACTTATACAGAGAATTGGTTGTCAACCCCTCAATTTATCATCGGGTTTTCATTATTTGTGATTGGTTTTGTGATGAATCAACGTGCAGACCATATTTTATTAAATCTTCGTAAACCTGGAGAAACTGGATATAAAATTCCACAAGGCTCCTTGTTTAAACGACTTTCTAGTCCAAATTTAATCGGAGAAATGATTGAATGGACAGGTTATTTTATCATGTTGTGGAGTTTGCCTGCGTTTACATTTATGGTTTGGACAATCGCCAATTTAGCTCCTCGTGTTGTTGCACATCACAAGTGGTACAAAGAAAAATTTGAAGATTATCCCAAAGAACGAAAACCGTTTGGATTGTTTTAACGAAGGTTAAGAATTGAAAAACGCACTATTCAACCAATATTACTATTTTTGTAACGTTTAAAAACAGAACCAACCGGAATGAAAGAGATAAAGAAACAATTACGATACGATAAAGCCTATCTAAGAATGGCGAAAACGTGGTCTGAATTGTCTCATTGCGAACGAAAAAAAGTAGGCGCAATCATCGTGAAAGATGGAATGATCATTTCTGATGGTTTCAACGGAACACCTACTGGTTTTGATAATTGTTGTGAAAATGAAAACGGTGAAACCAATTGGTTTGTACTTCACGCAGAAGCAAATGCCATTCTGAAAGTTGCAAAATCAACACACAACTGTAAAGGTTCAACGCTTTACTTAACACTCTCACCGTGTAAAGATTGTAGCAAATTAGTTGTGCAATCAGGGATTGAGAGAGTTGTTTTTATCAATAAGTACAAAGACACAAGCGGTATTGATTTTTTAGCCAATGCCGGAATAAAAATAGATCACATTAATAACCCTTTTGATAGTGAATAATAAACAGAATCAATTCCTAATTCCAATCGTAATGGCATGTTTTCTTGCCATTGGTTTACTTTTAGGTAAAAAATTAGCACCAACCGAAAGGGAAATTGTTTATACAAACGGCGAAGTTCGTTACCAGAAAATTCAAGAAATCATTCATGTGTTGGACGAAAAATATGTGGACACCATTAACGGTGACCGTCTTTTCGAAGAAACAATTAGCGACATGCTACATAAATTAGACCCACACAGTAATTACATTCCTGCAAAAGATTTAAAAGCAATGAATGAATCGCTTGAAGGAAAATTTAGCGGTGTAGGAATACGGTTTTGTATTATTCGAGATACGGTTTGTGTTACAAATGTGTTGAATTTTTCTCCAGCAATGCAAGCAGGACTTGAGGCTGGAGATAAAATCATTAAAGTTGATACAAGTATCGTTGCAAGTGTAAATATCACCAACGATGCTATCATGGGGATGTTGAAAGGTGTTGCAGGTACAGATGTTAAATTGAAAATTTGGAGAAATGGGAAGTTTAAAGAAGTTACCATTACGCGTGGTTCTATTCCTGTAGAATCGGTTTCTGCTTCGTTTATGATTGATAATTCTATCGGTTACCTGAAAATTGATCATTTTAGCGTGGCTACTTCAGAAGAATTTAGACATGCAACAACTATTCTAAAAAAACAAGGATTAAAAAAACTCATCATTGATTTAAGAAGTAATGGAGGAGGGGTTTAACAGGTGCAACTGAAATTGCAGACGAATTTTTAAAAGCAGGTATTCCAATTGTTGAAACCAGAGGAGAACATTCTAAAGATTATGTTTATCGTGCAACTAGCCGAGGTGATTTGGAAGATGTAGAATTAGCCATCATCATTAATTCTAACTCTGCTTCTGCTTCGGAAATTCTTGCAGGTGCAATTCAAGACAATGACAGAGGAACAATTGTAGGTCGTCGTTCTTTTGGTAAAGGATTGGTACAAGAAGATTTGATGTTGAGAGATGGAAGTAATCTACGATTAACCATTGCCCGATATTACACACCAACAGGTCGTTGTATCCAAAAATCGTATCAAGATAATATTGAAGATTACTACAAAGACCAAATGAATCGTTACGAAAACGGTGAAATGTATAAGGTAGATTCTACTTTATTGGTTGATTCTTTAAAATATACAACACCAGGAGGAAAGACGGTTTATGGTGGCGGAGGTATTATGCCAGATGTTTTCGTTTCTATGGATACGCTCGGGACAAGTTGGTATTTTACACATCTTCGTTATTCTTCTGCTTTTACAACCTTTGCTTTTGATTTTGTAACCGATAAACGTACAAAATGGCGTTCTGTGAAAGCTTTTAATCGAGAATTTAATGTTACGGATGAAATTTTGGAGCAATTTGTTGAATTTGCAGAAAAAGAAGCAAAAGTTGAACGCAACGAAGAAGAATTGAAAATTAGTAAGGAATTAATTAAGCAAACTATCAAGGGAGAAATTGCTCGACAGTTGTGGGTAGAACAAGGTTATTATCAAGTGAGAATTAAGAACGACGTTGATGTAAAAGCCGCTATAAAAGTGTTGAAATAATGTCCGTTTTTCTTCCCATAAAAGCGTTTCATACTTTTTACAATTCTTTCTCAGAATTATTAACTTCAGAAGGAATAAAATCTTTTCAAGAAAAATTAAAATCAGAAGGAGAAAGTATATTTCAATCTTACGGTTTTTCTAAAGAAGAACAAGGGGCGTTTATTCAATCTCTCAACAATCCAAAGTTTGTTCTTTTTCATTCTTGGACAGAGCAAAATTTACCCTTGTTTCAACTTCTTACTGAGAATAAATTACACTCATTTAAAGATTCTGCGAAACATCTTCAACATCAATATGCAGAAGAATATAAAAGTTTTATTTCTCCTTTTTTAGCAGATTCATTGTTGAAATTTAGATCAACAGAATCATTTGAAATTCGAAAAAAAGCCCTTTCATTCTGTCAATTATTAGATAAGAATCACAATGCTTTGGTTGAATCTCAATTATTTTCACCCATTCTCCAAGAAGTAAAGAACAAAGCAAAATCGTGTCAATCTCTTCAAGAAGAAAAAGAATTAATTACTGTTGTAACACCACTTTGTCATAAAGACATTATTCAATCGACAAACTATTTATCGCGTGCGTCTTATTCCTTGAAAATGGAATATGTAGATGCTGTTTTATCTGTTCTGAAATACAAATCGTGCTCACCTCGTTTTGCCAATTGGGTACTCAAAGAATTGAAACAGGTAGAGCTGAACAATGAACACCAATACAAAATCAACGACTTAATTCACGATTTAAAAAAGGGCGATTTACAAGTAAGAAATCATGGAAAAGAGAAGCGAATTGTAAAAACAAGCACAATTTTAACTTTTTTAGCTGTGCTTTTACTTTCAAGTAGTGCTTTTTGGCTGGTAAAATACCAACCTTTCAGCGAAGATGAAGAGGAAGAATTCTCCAACGAAACATCATTCATGCAGTTTTCTGTCGAAGAACGAAAGCAGTTGGACTCTCTATTGATGGTGATGAATGGGAATATAAAAAATGATGATTTACAAATTGACCAAGGAACAACTTTAATAGGAGAAAGTGATGTGCTTACCGTTCGACAATCATTTGTCAATCAACAATTTGAAACCATACACCAAGATTTTTTGATAGACGCAGAAGGTAGAACTTATCTGTCTAGTAATTGTAACGATGAGGTTGATTTTTATGGAATTTCAAACACAGAAAATTTATCCAAACGCAAAGGGAAGATAAAAGCAATGATGAAAAATGAGTCTGATTATGATATTATTTTTGTGATTGCTGAAGAAACAGAGAATGGGAAGATACATTCAACCCTCATAAAAAAAGGGGAAACGATTTCTTTTAAAATGAAACCAAATGACGTCATGTTTTTAGTTGCAGGAAATCATCTGGAGAATTATAAAAGGCCTCAAAATGAAAGTAAAGAGTTGCCCTCGGAAGAATTTAAACAACGCTTTTGCTATGTCGATGACAATTATTATAATTCGATTATTCAAGTCCATCAACTGCAAAACTCAACAATCTCAAAAGTGAAATTTTTACTAAAGGGAGAAGGGAGTTCTTATTTTTACTTAATAGATATTCATTCTGTTTTGGTAGATGTTTAAACAGAAGACCAAGTGCTGTTAGAAAAGGGTAAGTAGAATCATTCTTCATTCTTCATTTTCCATTCTAATTATAACCCTTACCTTTGCATTATGATTTTATACAACGTTACCGTAAGCATCGATGAAAGCATCCATTTAATTTGGTTGGATTGGATGAAGAAAACACACATTCCAGATGTGATGAGTACAAACTGTTTTACAGAATGTAGAATTTCTCGCGTTCATGGAGAAGAAGAGGGCGGAATGACTTTCGCGATTTCATACATTGCTCCAACGCAAGAACAATTTGATGAGTATCAAAAAAATCACGCAGATGCATTGCAACAAGAACATAGCACAAAGTTCAATGGTAAATATGCTGCGTTTAGAACATTACTCACAGTGCTCGAAGAATTTAAACAATGAGTGTAAAAGCAAAAAAATCCCTCGGGCAACATTTTTTAATTGACAAAGGAGTATGTCAACGAATTGCCGACCAATACAAGCAACATCAAGGATGTAAAAAAGTGTTGGAAATAGGACCAGGAATGGGGGCATTAACAGAATTCTTATTAAAGGAAGATTCGGATGTTTATGTCATGGAAATAGATAGAGATAGTGTACCATATTTACAAGAACATTTCCCTGCATTGAACAATAAAATCTTTGAAGCCGATTTTTTAAAAGTAGATTTAAAAGAATATATGGGAGATGAACCTTTTGCTGTGGTTGGAAATTTTCCTTACAACATTTCTTCTCAAATTCTCTTCAAATGCTTGGAATATAGAAATCAAATTCCTGAGATTATGGGAATGTTTCAACGTGAAGTTGCATGGAGAATTGCAGAGAAACCAGGAACAAAGCAATACGGGATTCTCAGTGTTTTTATGCAAGCATATTACGATATTGAATATTGTTTTACCGTTGATGAGCATGTTTTTGATCCACCACCTCGAGTTAAATCGGGTGTAATTCGTTGCACACGAAATGAACGCAAAAGCCTACCGTGTGATGAGGTTTTATTTAAACAGGTGGTGAAAATGAGTTTCAATCAACGTAGAAAAACGATACGCAATTCGATAAAATCAATGCTAAAAGGTAATAAAGTGGACCACCCTTTTATGGCGCTTCGTCCTGAAACACTTTCAGTTGATCAATTTATTGAATTAACTCAAATTGTTGAAAATTTAACATCCGAAGGGTGATTTTTTGCTTTTATCAGTAAAAAGACTTGTTAAATGGAAGAAAATGTTTTTCTTTGTAGTAATTAAAAGATAAAATTATGACTTGGACTGGAATTTTTTGGGGGATAGGAGATTTTTTAGATTGGACTTTTATAATCTTACAAAGTGATATGATTGGAAATATTTTCAATTATTCAATGATTGTTTTAGGATTCATTGGACTTTTCTTTTGGTTAAATAAACAGGCTAAATTCAACAAACAAGCAGAAAACGATCCGAATCAAATCAAGTAAGAATTTGAAATAATATATATGAAAGGTTGTCAGTTTGGCAACCTTTTTTTATTTTTAAGCAATGCATAAATTCACAGTCATCATAACAGCGGGAGGAATTGGCAAAAGAATGGAATCTTCCTTACCAAAACAGTTTATTCCCATTAAGGATAAACCTATTTTGATGCATACCATTGAAAAATTTTATCACTGTGACCCAAAAATTCAAATCATTATTACTTTACCGATAGAATGGAAAGATTATTGGGAAAAATTAGTGCTTGAAACGAATTTTAAAATACCCCACCGTGTCATTAACGGAGGAAAAGAGCGTTATCATTCCATAAAAAATGCTTTGAAATATTGTTTAGGCGATTTCATTTCAATTCACGATGGGGTTCGACCATTAGTCAGTCATTCTACGTTAAAAAATTGTGCAAGCCAAATACGTCACCACGATGCAATTATTCCAGTTATTCCTTTAATTGATTCTCTACGAAAAAAGAAAGAGAATAGCACCAAGGCCGTTGATCGTTCCGATTTTCTTCTAGTGCAAACCCCACAATGTTTCAAAGCAGAAGTAATTAAAAAAGCATACAACCAACCTTATCACACTAAAATTACAGACGATGCAAGTCTAGTAGAAGAGGCCGGTTTCAACATCACAACGGTAGAAGGAAATCCAGAGAATATTAAAATTACCAATCAATCAGATTTAAAATACGCTTCCCTTTTTCTGGGTTAAGATTTAGAACGGATGTAATTTTCAATGGCTTTTTTAGTGGTTACCCAATTTCGCCCTTCTTTATGTGCATCGATGTCTCCTCTACGTGCTAATAAACTTACGTATTCTTGAGTGTAAGGGATAGATGGCTCCTTAACAATAGTAGAAATACTTTCGTATTCTTCTTCTCTTCCGGGTATTGCCGAGAGGTATATGTTCAGTGATCTTTCGATTGCTTGACACATTAATAGAATTAATTTTGAGTAATTTCCTTTATTTACCTGATTAAGAGCAGTGTAATATTTTTTTCTATCGTTTTTAAGAATAATCGCTGGGGGATAACCATTCCGCATTAAAAGTAAATTCATTGCAAGTCGAACTGTTCTGCCGTTTCCATCAAAAAATGGATGTATCCAAACAAATTTATGATGAAATATGGTAGCCAATTCTATACTATTTAGATGAAGAGGATTGTTGTTGACAAATTCGATAAGCTCATCAAATAGTATCGATGCTTTTCGTGCATTTGGAGGAGTAAAATTTGCTCCAGAAATTCGTACACCTGCATTTCTTATTCTTCCTGCGAATTCATCTTCAATAGAGCGCAGTACATAGCCATGCAATGATAGAATATCATGCGCAGAAAATGGTGCTTTATTTTCGATTAATTTGTATAAATGGATGATGGCTGTTTCGTGATTTTTTGCTTCAAAATGCTCACGCAAGGATTTACCTTTTATGGTTACACCTTCTTGTAAAACCATTTGTGTTTCCCTCAAACTCAAAGTGTTTCCCTCAATGCTGTTTGAATTGTAAGTCCACTCAATTTGTAATGCCTCTTTGATTTTATTCAATGATGCATGAGGGAGAGGCCTTGCTTTTTGCAAAAGGTCCTTTTTCTCTTCTAAACGTTGAAAAGTACTTTCAAATTCTGTTCGATATGTTAAATCAATTTCCCACACTCCACAAATATACAAAATCGGATGTGTTATTAAAAGCGTTTATCCGATTTTAATCGATTTATTTTAAATTTTACGCTGTTTTTATGCCGTGAAGTTTATCTTTACACTTTATTTTTAGTCATGAAAGTTACAGATCATATCAAAGACGCAAAGGAAACTTTATTTTCTTTTGAGATTCTTCCTCCTCTGAAAGGGAAAAGTATTCAATCGATTTACGATGGTATTGATCCTTTGATGGAGTTTAATCCAAAATTTGTAAATGTTACCTATCATCGTGAGGAGTACGTTTACAAAGAGAGAGATAATGGGTTGTTGGAAAAAATATCCATTCGGAAACGACCAGGAACGGTCGGGATTTGTGCAGCAATTATGAATAAATATGATGTTGACGCTGTTCCTCATTTGATTTGCGGAGGTTTTAGCAAAGAAGAAACGGAGAATGCACTCATTGATTTACAATTTTTAGGAATTGATAATGTGTTGGCTTTGCGTGGCGATTCAATTAAGACAGAATCAAGTTTTCGTCCGCATAAAAATGGACACTCGTTTGCAAAAGAACTCATCGAGCAAGTGGTTGACATGAATAAAGGAAATTACCTCATGGATGACATTCATTTGGAACCGACAGGTTTCTGTATTGGAGCTGCAGGTTATCCTGAAAAACACTTCGAAGCGATGAACCTTTCTACAGATCTTCTTCACCTCAAAGAAAAAGTAGATGCTGGTGCAGAATATATTGTCACTCAAATGTTCTTCGATAATCAGAAATATTTTGATTTTGTGAAAGCGTGTAGAATAATTGGAATTAATGTTCCAATTATTCCGGGATTGAAACCGATAAAATCAATGAATCACATTTCTTTTTTACCAAAATTCTTTCACATTGATTATCCGGAAGAACTATCCAAAGAATTGTTGAAATGCAACTCCAATGAAGATGTTAAAAACGTTGGAATAGAATGGGGTGTTCATCAATCTAAAGAATTAAAAAAAGCGGGAGTGCCCTGCATACATTATTATACCATGTCAAATTCTGAAATGGTTAAAGCAATTGCATCAAAAACATTTTAATTATGAAAAATACATTAATCGTCCTTATTTTAATTTTTAGTTCAGCATTTTCATTTGCTCAAAAGCAAGAGAAATTACACCTAACAAATGCTTTGGTAATTGCTCAGTTGGATAATCCTGAAGATCGTTATACGCTTGAAATTAACATGACTGAATTGTTAACTTCACGAGGTGTTAAAGCTACTCCGTCTTTAAATTATATGAAACAAGGTGGTGATTCTCAGATCTTGGCTTCAGACTCTATTCAAAAAATCATGAAAGAACTAGGTATTGATACTTATGTAATTGTTTCTATTCGTGGGTATGATAAACGTTTTAAAAAGTCAGTCCGAAAAGTAGATCTCAAAACAATATTAAACGAGGGAGGTATTTTTGATTTGTGCAGAGCAGACATTGTTTCCATTAGTTTTGAATTCAAATTCTACAGAAATGGTCAAATGGTTTACTCCGACATTCGAAAATGTGGGAATATTAGTGATAGACCTACTGTAATTAAACGTTTTCGTAAAAAAGTTGGAAAGAGAATTTATAAGTGGATGAAGTAGTTTATTCTTTTTTTAACAGCAGTAATTTGAATCACAACAAGAATTATTTTCTTGTATCGGTGTACATGGAACTGTACCGTATGAACAATAAACACAACAATCTCCTTTTTTGGGTTTCAAGAGAGTTTTACATTCTTCACATTCATAGAAAAACTGACAAGCGTCTGTTGGCATTTCTTCTTCTTTCTTATAGCCACATTTTGGACAGGTAATCGTCGATTTTAATTCAATCATAACGTTAAACCAATAAACTTGCTCGATACAATTTCAAATCATCCCAGGTAAATTGAGTTCCAGCTTTTTCTTTTAAAGGAGTTAAAGATCCGCCATCATAATCATCGAAGAAATCGGACAATTTATTTCTTTTTACTGCTTCCATAACATCTGAAAGTTCTATTTTTTCAAGTTTTATCAATCGAGCACAATGTGTACTAATTGTCCCAACTGACAATTGCCTTTCTTTTGCAATATCTGCAATTGTTTTCCCTTCTTTAATGAGTGAGAGCGTTTTATCGTAGGTTGAAACCTTTTCCTTTTTTGGTTTTTTTCTTCCGGTACTTTTGGTTTTTAAATGCACAAAATCAGTATCAAAACTAAATGTAGCATTACTCGTGCGAAGTTCATTTTTAACGAGCTCAATTTTGGCGGCTTTGTAATTTTTTATATCAGAATCTGTTAAAATAGATTTATCAATTTTTCGTCCGTCTTTTATTGATTGAAGAAGAACGTTGGTTTTTTTAAGTTTTAGAATTACAGTAGTTAACAATAAATCTAACTCTTCTAATTCTTCGTTATATTGTTTGGTGTTTTTTTGTTGTTGCAATTCTCCCATTTTTTTGAGATTTGCATACAATACACTGTCAAGAATTTTATAAAAATACTGATATCCAGCATCTACACGTTTATAAATATGTTCTAAGTCGACAGGGCGCACAGAAAACAGTCGTGTTAATTCATTTCTAAACTTTCGGGATGTATCAGCGGTTTTAGACACTTGTTGAGTTTGCATACTCACCCATGAAACGCTCTTCCCCTTCATGGTTTTTGAACCCTGATTTTTATAGCTTGCTTCATGAGTTTGCCATGCGTTAATTAAATCAAACCAATCATAGGTTAGCATCAATTCATCGTATAGAAACCCTAAGGTTGACTCTTCCAATTGTTCGGTTAAAATTTTCTCATCTACTTTTGCTTCTGCATATGCAACGACATTTGCATCATTACTTAATCCATTCATTCGGATTGGTTTCAAAAGAACCATTCCTTCTAGTGAGCGTAAACGCGATAGGGCAACATATGCTTGACCTGGAACAAAAACCTTTGAAACATCTAAAACGGCTTTATCAAAGGTTAACCCTTGACTTTTATGTACTGTAATAGCCCAAGCAAGTTTTAATGGATAATGTACAAAAGTTCCCAAGGTTTTTTCTTCTACTTCTCCTGTGGTTTGATCTAAAACATATTGAATGTTGTTCCATTCGTATTTTTCAACAGAAATAGTTCGGTTTTCTTCCGGGAAATGGACATTTACTTCATCTTTACTTAATGATTTTATCACCCCCATTTTACCATTATAGAATGCTTTATCAAAAGAGATGTCATTTTTAATAAACATCACTTGTGCACCGACTTTTAACTCCATTGTTTCTTCAATTGGGAATAGATTGTCAGGAAACTTTCCAACAATTTCAGCTTGATAAAGGTGTGATTTTCCTTCAATTCTTTGAAGAGCTTCCTTGTTTATTCTATCAGCATCATTGTTGTGTGTGGTCAATGTAATGTAATTATCATGCTTGGTTGCATCAAAATTAGGTTGAACATATGTATTGAGTATCGAAATATCTTCTTCTGTAATTTTGTTATTTCTCAGGTTGTTTAAAATAGAAAGAAAAACCTCATCATCTTGACGATATACTTTTTCTAATTCTATGTATAAAGGAGGAGCTTCTTGAATCGAAAGTGCATTAAAAAAATAAATCCCTCGATAATATTTGCTTAGAAAATTCCATTCTTGAGGTTTAACCACAGGTGGAAGTTGCAATAAATCACCGATAAACAAGACTTGGCAACCTCCAAAAGGTTTGTTAATCTTTCGGACATTTCGCATGACCCAATCAATCGCATCCAGAACGTCTGCTCGAAGCATACTCACTTCATCAATAATTAAAAGTTCTAAGTTTTGAATCAATGATTTACGCGTAGCATTCATTCTAAAATGACGCATTAAAGTAGATTTTGTTTCCAGTTTTACATAGTCGGAAAATTGAGCAGAACTCTCAAAATCGGGAATGAATCCTCCGAAAGGCAATTGGAAAAATGAATGAATAGTTACACCACCCGCATTTAAAGCAGCAATACCTGTCGGCGCAACAATCACAGTTTGCTTATAGGTAGAACGAACAATTTTTTTTAGCAGCGTCGTTTTACCTGTCCCTGCTTTTCCTGTTAAGAAAATGGAACGATTCGTTTGATTAATAAATTGCTCAGTAAATTCAGCAATTTGATTAGTTGGTTCATTCATTTTATATCTTTTCTTCTTTCATTAATTGGTTTTCCCTTATTTAAGTTAAAGAAAAAAATGAATTGAACAACAAATAATTAGAAAGAAAATTTATTTCTTAAAAAGACTAACATTTGATACTGAAACTACAAAATCGACTTTACAATCAGTCGGCTGAGGAGCTTTACTTGGTTGGTAATCAAATAAAATCTCAAGATCTGTTTTTTGAAATTGTTCATCTAAGTTCACAGGATACATCGTAACCTTTTTTCCTTCAGTAGTTGTTTCAATAGTGACGCATGCATCTGTGTTCACAATAACACCTTTTGTTTGGTTTGTTGTTTCTACCATTTCTTTGTTTTTAGAGGTTCCACAAGAAAGAAGTAATAAAGATAGAATAAAGAAAAATACTTCCATAATTTATTGGTTTTAAGTAAAAATTTATGGCTTCAAAAATACGTAAATATAGATTAATATACCCAATAACGATGCCGTTTTAAATAGAAGTTTCAAAATAATTACCATTACAAAGTGTATCTCCAACAGTAATAATAATGTCCTCCATATTATCTGTGATAAAATCAGTAGAAGGAGTAATAATTACAGTATCTTCAAATTGCCCACTTGACATAGAAATTTGTGTAGGTATAGAGTTATCTTTTCATATTTCAATGAACGCCAAAACCGTTCAATATAAATATTGTCTAGGACTCTCCCTCTACCATTCCTGCACTAACGTTTGGTCTTCAAAAGCAATCCTTTTTCTTATAGATATCTAAATTTGATTTTTCTTAAGTAAATCGATATATTTAATTCATAATCTTCAAATTAATTGAAGTTTCCTGTTTTGGCTTTTAATAGAGCCCAGAACGGTGAATTTCCAAAAGTTTACATTGTTTTCCAAGACTAAGACTTGGATGAGATTTGACAACTTTTTGTCTTTTTTCAGTTGTCCTCATTTACCCAAGACATGTTTTAAAAAATCATTTTCAACCTGGAGTTGACCTATTTTAGAATACAACTTATCTGTCTGAATTGATTCTGTATCTTTCTTGTGTTTGGAATCAAAGGAGGCAGAGGCATTATCGATGAATTCTTTTTTCCATTTACTTATCTGAGTAGGTTGTA
>JAJRQQ010000003.1 GCA_024280155.1 Bacteroidota bacterium | reverse complement strand
TTGTTTCAAACTGCCCGATACGATTTTGACGAAATTTGTACATGTATTGAATGAAAATACGTTTCAGTTGAAGTTTTCCATCTTGTTTTAATTCTGCAGCAAAGGTTGAATTTATTCTGTTCTGAGGAATCAATGGCAAGGGATTGTTATTCTTGTCTTCTGCAATTACAGTAGAAAAATTACTTTCGATGTGTAACCAGTGTATTTTATGAGGGTGATAATGGAAACCAATTTCCCCACCATATAGAATCGCGGAGGTTTGTTTGTAGTCAAAAACAGGATTGTTATTGATGATAGTATCAGCAGGCGCTAGAAAGATATAATCTTCAATTGAATTGTAAAAAGGATTGATGCTAAAACTGAAATGATCACTCTGGTAATCGAAACTAATATCCAACTGAGTGGCACGTTCATTTTTTAATGCATTATTTCCACGTTCGTAGCGATTAGTGCCTTCATGAACTCCATTCGATAATAACTCGGATGTGTTTGGGGCTCTGAATCCGCTGGAAACATTTCCTTTTAAAACCACTTTTTTAAAGTTGTATCGAGCACCAGCAGAGAATGTCTGTCCTTGAAATGTTCGATTTAACTGATTGAATGTTGCGTCAGGTGTTTGCATAAAACGAGTATCAATGAATCGATTGTCATAACGGTATCCAGCGAGCAATTTTAATTTTTTGAAATTGAAATTAATGGTTGAAAATATACCAACATCTTTTGTGCTGGCATCTGGAATGAGAATTTCGTCACCACTATTTTTATTCGTTTGGTACATTCCCTGAGAACCGACAACAAAATGGAGGAAAGAAAAGAATTCTTTGGTCTTCCATTTCAGATTATACGTCGTAGAATTTAAAAGGAAACCAAGCGCTTCGTCGGCAGTGTTGTCTTCGAATTCTTTTCGATTATTTGAAGTGTAGCCCAAAATTAAACTTAAACTGGATGCTCCAACAAAGAATTTATTCTCAAAACTAACACTGTGATTCTGTATGTTTTGAAAAGGAAGAATGAAAGAACGTCCAAATGTTTGAGTGAAAATTGAATCTTCTACAATTCCATAATTATTTTCTAAATAACTGTATCGAATGGATGAAATCCAGTTTTTCACATTAAAACCAATCGCCATTTTGATGTTTTTTTCATCAAAACGCGTGTTGTACACATTTTCAAAATCTGGTGTTTGATAATCTGCGTGTGAGGTGTACCCCCCAAATAAATTAATTTTAAAGAAGCCTTTGTGGATTTTTAGCCCCAATTGATTTATTGCCCCTAAAGTATTGCTCTGAAACATTGTTTTTGCTTTCACTTCAAAAGTATTGTGATTAGCGAAACGCTCATCAATAAAATAGAGAACACCACCGAGTGCGTCCGATCCATAGAGAAGGGAAGAAGGACCTTTGATAACTTCGACACCTTCTATCCCGACAGCGCCAATTCCTAAACCGTGTTCACTTCCCCATTGCTGATTTTCAACTCTAATTCCTTGAGAGTAAGTGACAATTCTATTGCCCGATAGTCCTCGAATGACAGGCTTTCCAATTCCTGCTCCGGTAGAATTTTGGTCAACCCCCGGAATGTTACTGATTGCTTCGGCGAGTGAAATAGGGGAGTTTTGGTAAAGTTCTTTAAGTTTTCTTTTGTCAATGGAAACAATGTTATCTCGTTCTAATTTCCCAGTCGAAGCTGTCACAATGACTTCTTCAATTTCAAGATGATTTGGAGAGAGGTAAATCTTAATTTCTTGAGAACTATTCAGTGAAATAATGGTGTCTAATTTCTCATAGCCAAATGCAGAAACTTGAAGATGAATTTGGTTTTGATTGTAATGTTCAATAAAGAAAACGCCATTATCATCTGCAATTGTCCCTGTTTCTAGATCAACAAAGAATATTTTAGCAAATGGAATGTTATTATTAGTTTCTTTTTCTTTAATAACTCCTTTAATTTCCTGAGAAAAAGAGAAAAAAGGAAGAATTAAAATTAATAAGATGAAATTTTTCATTAATCTTCTACAAAATAATCACACTTTCTCTACTGTTACTATATGCATTGAAGTAACCTAATGCATCGTTGTCCCAATTACTTTCAGGATTAGCTGGAGCAGCAGATTGACCGCCATTACCACCTGCAATGGATTGTAATTCTACGTAGTAGTTGAAAATATTTTCATCAATTGCACGCAATTCGATTTCAATTGTGTCTCCTAATTGAAATAAATTATTTGGACCAAATAAAGGTCTTGAAATAGAGTTCCCATCTGTTAATCGATCGTCTGTGAGAG
Source organism: Bacteroidota bacterium (assembly GCA_024280155.1). GTDB lineage: Bacteria > Bacteroidota > Bacteroidia > Flavobacteriales_D > Crocinitomicaceae > UBA4466. Next base: position 25,801 of record JAJRQQ010000003.1, on the reverse strand, counting down.
TAATTTCATTGACTTGGCCTCGTTCTCCACCATTCTCTGATAAAACAGCAATGAAAAAGTTGGTTGTATCAACAGGGTCATTATAATTCAAATAACAAACATACCCTCCGTTGTTGCCGAAAAACCCAGAAACATATTCATAATTGATTGGTTTCAATGGAGTAGGGCTTGGGAGTGTGCTTTTAGCGGTGTATGTTGTTCCACTAATTGTTGTAGTTAAAGTGTAGGTTGAATTAAAAACAGGAACATAACTACTCAACTCATATTCTCCGTTACCGAGCGGATTAAGTGTTTGTGGTGTACCAGTAGCATCAGTGACAATTACCGTTGCACCATCAATGACTGGAGATGGGTTATTGTCAAAATAATTTGATGTTAATGTTATTTTTACACGAACTGTACTGTCTTCTGCTGTGTAATTCGCTTCAATAACCGTCTTAGGATTGGTGGAATTCAAATCAACATCAATGACTTTTTGACAGGAGAAAAGCAGGGCTGATATAGCAATGAGTTGGATAAAATATTTCATGTTATTTCAATTTAAAGTTGTAAGTAATGGATGGAATAAGTTTAAATAAAGTTGTTTGAACAGCAACCGTTTTTGTAGGGTCATTTTCATCTTCTTCAAAGGTAATTGAGAATGCATTCTCACGAGCGTAAACATTGTAAATCGATATGTTTAAGTTGTGTTCAAATTTCTTCCGTTCTTTCATGTACCAAGTAAAACCGAGATCCATTCTGTGGTAGTCAGGCATTCTATAACCGTTTCTTTCTGTATAATAAGGGATGTAAGTTCCGTTCAATTCATATTTCCCCGAAGGAAAGGTAACTGCGTCTCCGGTATAATAAATCCAAGTTCCTGATAAAGCAATTGATTTGCTAACCCTGTACATTAAAACAATAGCAATGTCGTGAATTCTGTCTTGTCGTGCAGAAAACTCTTTCCCGTTATTGATTTCGTCAAATGTCCGCAAAGAACGGGAAAGTGTATAACTGATCCAACCTGTAAATTTCCCTTTATTCTTTTCGATGAGCACTTCTAAACCATAAGCACGCCCTTTCCCAAAAACTAACTCACCTTCTACTTGATCGTTAAGAATAAGAGCTGCACCGTTTCTGTAATCAATTTGATTGGACAAGTGTTTGTAATAAATTTCTGTAGAAAGACGGTACATATTGTCTTTGAAATTATGGTAATAGCCTGCTGCAATCTGATCTGCAATCTGTGGCTTGACATTCTTTGAACTTGGAACCCAATTGTCGGTAGGACTTGATGACGTAGCATTAGAAAGTTGGTGTAGATATTGGAAATTTCTTCCATAACTAATTTTGATTGAATTTTTCTCTGTTAAAATGTAACTTGCAGAAAGTCGAGGTTCTAGACCTTGGTAATATTTAATGCTTTCCCAACTGGAATAATATTGTTTTCCAATTTCATTTCCATTTTCATCAAATTGATAATCTGTTCCACGTCCCATGTAATTGAATCCAGAATAACGTAATCCGTACATAATGTTAAATCGAGTTCCAATTTTCATTTCATTCTGAATATATGCACCCAATTCTAACGCATATCGAGTATGGAGGATTATTTCGTTGAAGGATTCATTACTACCAGTTAATGAACCGGGTTTGAATGTGTGATGAATGGCGTTAATTCCAAATTTTATGGTGTTATTTTTATTGCGGTAATAGGTGAAATCTTGTTTTATATTCCAGTCTTTTATTGAAGAACGAATACCAAATGCTTCGTCTCCAGAACCAACACTAAATTCATAGTCGAATGTGCTTCGAATAACGGTTGTATTTGAAAATAATTTATCATTGATTATGTGATTCCACCGCAAAGTACCCGTTGCATTACCCCAAGAGAAACCAAATTTATCGCTCAATTCAAATTTATCACGACCAAAATATCCGGATAAAAATATTCGATCTTTTTTTGTGATTTTATAATTTGCTTTTACATTCAAGTCGTAGAAAAATAATTTGGTATCTTTTAATGCTTCGTCTTTTTGTAACTTTAAAAATAAATCGGCATAACTTCTTCGGCCTGATATAATGAAAGAACCTTTGTCTTTGACTATAGGTGCTTCGATAGTTAAACGAGAGGAGATTAATCCTAATCCACCAGATGCACCGAATTTCTTGTTATTTCCCTCACGCATTTTAACATCAACAACGGAGGAAGCCCTTCCACCATATTCTGCGGGAATCCCCGATTTGTAAAGTGCAACATCTTTAATGGCATCAGAATTAAAAACAGAAAAGAATCCCAGTAGGTGAGAGGCATTGTAAACTGGTGCTTCATCAAGAAGAATTAAATTTTGATCTGCACCACCACCACGAACAAAGAATCCTGAATTACCTTCTCCAGCAGTTTTAACACCTGGGGTAAGTTGCAATGTTTTCATGATATCCTTTTCCCCAAACAGAACGGGAATAGTTTCTATACTTTTGGGGTCAAAACGTGTTACATTCATTCCCGAAGAAGTAATATTGTCGTTTTCTTTTTCAGCACTGACAATCACTTCTCCAATTTGTTGAACATCTTTTGGAATATTTAATTCAACATCGATGATTGTATCGGAGAATAGGTGGATTTTTTTTTCTTGAGTTTCAAATCCCGTCGAACGATAGATAAGTGTATAATCTCCTTGGGGAAGTGTCAATGAATAAAAACCGTATGAGTTTGAGTTCGTTCCAGTGTTTCCCAATTCTTTCACTTTTATTACTGCTCCAAATAAATCCTCTCCATTTGTTGCGTCTGTTACAGAACCACTAATTGTGAAGTCTTGAGAATAAGTCAATAATGAAAAAAAGACGAGAAGGATAGTAAGAATGAATTTCATTGCGTAATATTTTACGTAAAATTAATTGAATTCTTTTTAAAAGAAGAAAAAAAATGTTAAAGTATAGAATAAATATATGAGGGTTGAGAGTAGAGCAAGAGGAAAGTGTTTACGTCCCTAAAACTCAAAACTCAAAACTGCTCCGAGCAAGAGGAAAGAGATTTTTTCTATTTTACCTTTCTTCGTTAAATCAACCGCCCTCAACTGTATCTCCTTTCTAAACTTTATCTGCAACAATATGGTAAGTAGGATCTTCGAAATGATTGATGTCAATAATTTTATCTGCATTCTTCAATAATTTCTGACAGTCAGGACTGAGGTGGCGCAAATGAATTTTCTTTCCAGCTTTCATGTATCTTTCTGTCAGTGAGTTTAATGCTTCGATAGCAGACATGTCCACAACTTTACTTTCAGAAAAATCAATAATGACATCTTCAGGGTCGTTTGTAACATCAAACTTCTCGTTAAATGCAGAGATTGAGCCGAAGAATAAAGGTCCATAGATTTCGTAATGTTTTGAACCATTTTCATCTATATATTTACGTGCGCGTATTCTTTTTGCATTTTCCCAAGCGTATGCTAATGCAGAAATAATTACACCGATCAAAACTGCTAGTGCTAAATTATGCATGACAATTGTAATAAGGGTAACAACAACCATCACAATTACATCTGTTAAGGGCATTTTGCCAAAAACTTTTAAACTTGCCCATTCAAAAGTTCCAATTGCAACAACAATCATGACACCAGTTAAAGCAGCCATTGGTAAAAGTTCAATGACAGGTGCACCGAAAAGTATTATTGCAAGAATAACCAGTGATGATATTATTCCAGATAATCGAGCTCTTGATCCAGCATCTAGATTTACCAGTGTTTGAGCGATCATTGGACAGCCACCCATTCCTCCGAAAAATCCATTGGCAATATTAGCAGTACCTTCAGCCAAACATTCTCTGTTACTGTTTCCTCTTGTTCCTGTTATCTCATCTACTAAGTTTAGTGTAAGAAGACCTTCTGTTAACCCAACTGCGGCCATAATTAAACCATAGGGTAGAATGATGAGGATGTTTTCCATTGTAAACGCAACCAATGGTATGTGAAATTGAGGAAGAGAACCACTAACAGAAGCGATGTCTTTCACTTGTTTGGTATCTATTCCAAGTAATAAAACAGCACCAAATATGACGATTATTGCAATTAATGAAGCGGGTACAGCTTTCGTTATTTTTGGGACGATAAAAATGATTGCTATTGTAGCGATAATTAGTCCAAGCATAACGTATAAAGTTGTTCCTGTGAGCCAATCTCCATTTACATCTTTTAATTGTTCGAGTTGAGAAAGAAAGATAATAACAGCTCAACCATTAACAAAACCGTACATAACAGATTGGGGAACAAGACGTATGAACTTACCTAGTTTTAGAAAACCAACAATCAATTGAAATAATCCAGCAAAAACAACTGCTCCAAAGACATATTCAATTCCGTGAGATTCCATTAATGCAATTAAAATAATTACAGTTGCACCAGCTCCACCAGATATTAACCCTGGCCTTCCTCCGAAAATTGAAGTGATTAATCCCATGATAAAAGCACCGTAAAGCCCAACCAAAGGGTCGAATCCTGCAAGAATGGCAAAAGCCAATGATTCAGGGATCATTGTCATCGAAACCGTTAAGCCTGCTAATATTTCTGTTTTATAATTGACTTTTTGTTTTAAATCAAAAAGGTTAAATATTTTTTTCATAAGGGCGCAAAATTACAAACTTAAAGTTGTAAGTCAAGATAAAAGTTAATCATTATGATAAGCAGGGAAATCTGTTGGAACTTTTGTTGCTCGGTCATGTAAAACGATGCTTCCTGTAACACCAACGTTTAATGAGGAATTACCGGGTAACTTCACAATCATGTGACATTTCTCCAAGACATATTCTGGCAGACCATTATTCTCAGCGCCTAATAAATAAATGGCTCTTTTTGGATGCTCAAATTCGTGTAACATTTCTGCTCTGTCGTCAATTTCAACTCCAACTAAACGACAGTCGTAGGGGATGTTTTTTAGAAAGTCTTCAAATGTTTTATAGTTGAATAATGGAATTCTTGACCAAGTACGAAGCACATCTGAAGATTGTTTTTTATATCTTCCATCTACAGTGAAAATATACGCAGCACCTAAAATGAAGGCAGACCTCCAAAGTGTACCCATATTGTGGTGGGTTTTACCTTGAAACACTCCGATGGCACAGTAACCTTTATTGTTAGTCGTTTTCATTTTTGGAAAGATGTTTTTTTAATGAGGGAATTATTTTTCTACAATTAAACCATCTTTCATTACCAACATTCTGTCAGTCATTTTTGCCAATTCCATATTATGGGTAACAATGACGAACGTTTGTTCAAATTGGTCACGTAAATCAAAGAACAATTGATGTAATTCATTTGAATTCTGTGTATCTAAATTCCCACTTGGTTCATCGGCGAAAATTACTTTAGGCTGGTTAATCAATGAGCGAGCAACTGCAATTCTTTGCGCTTCTCCTCCTGATAATTCATTTGGTTTATGGTTGGATCTATTTTGCAATCCTAGAATAGATAAAAGTTTTTGTGCTTCTTTTTTTGCGTCATTTTGAGAAATTCCTTTAATTAAAGCTGGAAGAATGATGTTTTCTTCTGCGGTAAATTCAGGCAGCAACTGATGCGATTGAAAAATGAAACCGATGGATTGGTTTCGAAAAGCCGAAAGCTTCTTTTTACTCAATTCAAAGGGGTTGATTCCATCTATAAAAACTTCGCCTTGATCAGGAGTGTCAAGTGTACCTAATATTTGTAATAAAGTTGTTTTTCCAGCACCCGATGGACCTATAATTGATACAACTTATCCTTTGTTGATTTTTAAATCAATTCCTTTGAGAATATGTAATTCATCATAAGATTTATGTATGCCAACAGTGCGAAGCATTAATCTTTCACTTTTAAAGTATGCCCCATCTTGTCACGTTTCGTTTCGAGATAGATTTTATTGTGTTTATTGCTTTTAATTTCTAAAGGAACATTTTCTACAATCTCTAAACCATAACCTACTAAACCTGTACGTTTCTTCGGATTGTTTGACATTAATTTAATTTTAGAAACTCCCAATTCACGTATGATTTGAGCTCCAATACCATAGTCTCTCTCATCTCCTTTAAAGCCAAGTTCAATGTTCGCTTCTAAAGTGTCATAACCTTCCTCTTGTAATTTATAAGCTTTGAGTTTATTTGTTAAACCGATACCTCGACCTTCTTGATTCATGTATATAATAATACCTTTACCTTCTTTTTCAATAGTTTCCATTGCTTTGTGAAGTTGAGGACCACAGTCACATCGACAAGATCCAAAAATATCTCCCGTCATACATGAAGAATGAACGCGTACAAGTATGGATTCGTCTTTGTCCCAGGTACCTTTTACTAAAGCTAAATGTTCTTTATCTGTATTGATCTCTTTGAATAAATGTAAGTCGAAATCCCCATTAGTTGTGGGCATTTTAACATCAATTACTTTTTTTATCAATGATTCATTCTTAATTCGATATTCAATTAAATCTTCAATTGAAATAAGTTTTAAATCAAATCTCTTTGCAATTTCAATCAATTGAGGTAAACGAGCCATTGTTCCATCTTCGTTTAATATTTCAACGATAACACCTGCTGGTTCAAACCCTGCCATTCTTGCTAAATCAATTGCAGCCTCAGTATGTCCAGCTCTTCTTAAAACTCCACCTTTTCTTGCACGTAATGGAAATATATGTCCAGGTTTTCCTAATTCTTCAGGTCTTGTTTCTGGGTTGATTAATGCTTTGATTGTCTTGGAACGATCTTGGGCGCTAATACCAGTTGTACAACCTTGACCATTCAAGTCAACAGATACTGTAAAAGGTGTTTCGTAAGCGGCAGAATTGGATTGAACCATCATTTCTAAACCAAGTTCATCACAACGACTTTCAACTATAGGAGCACAAACTAAACCTCGACCATGCGTTACCATGAAGTTGATGATTTCTGGAGTAACATTTTGAGCTGCGGTTAAAAAATCCCCTTCATTCTCTCGGTCTTCATCATCGACAACGATGATTACTTTTCCGTTTTTTATATCTTCGAGGGCTTCCTCGATGGTGTTTAATTGAAATTGCATATTTGCATTAAATATTTAGACAAAAATAATTGAATTAAATGAGATTCGTTCTCTTTTTTCCTTTGAATAAATGACTAAACGACTATTTCTTTGTTTTTCGTATAGAATTCTTTACAAAAATTAATTTGTGTCTACTTTTTGGAGTATCTCGTTGTTCAATTTCAAATTCTCCGATAGATTTAATTAACTGAGTTAATTTTTCGAAACCGTAATTTCTAGAATCAAAATTAGGTTGTTTTTTCTGAATTAAACTACCTACATCTCCTAAAAAAGCCCAGCCATCATCGTCAGAAACATCATTGATTGTCGATTTTATTAAGTTGATTTGTTTACGCTCAATTTTATCGATTGTATCTTTTTCGTTGGGTTTATCGCTAGAATTGTCTTTTTTATTCGTTTTCTTTTTAAGAATTTCGATGTAAATGAATTTATCACAAGATACGATGAATGGATTTGGTGTTTTCTTTTCTCCAATTCCAATAACTTGCATTCCTGCTTCTCTTAAACGAGTTGCCAACCGTGTGAAATCACTGTCGCTTGAAACGATGCAGAAACCATTGACTTTCTCAGAATAGAGGATGTCCATTGCATCGATAATCATTGCAGAATCCGTTGCATTTTTTCCTGTTGTATATCCGTATTGTTGAATAGGAGTGATGGCATTATCTAATAATAACTTTTTCCATTTGGATAAATGAGGTTTCGTCCAGTCTCCGTATATTCTTTTAATTGTTGGGTTGCCGTACTTGGCAATTTCTTCCATCATTTCTTGTATGTAAGCTGATGGAATATTGTCTCCGTCGATTAAAACGGCTAAATTTATATTCATAATGTTTAATAATTATTCTAAAGATACGGAAAAAATCAATAAGAATCATGAATTCAGCGAAAAAGTAGCCTTCTCCTTTTTAAAATTCACACTCAATTAACTCTTTTTTAAACAACTATAAATTAGTATTTACCTGCTCATTGCTTTTTCAATCAATTCATTGACAGACTTTTTCCAACTAAATTGTTTCTTGACAAATTCCTTCCCTTTTTGAGCAATTGAGTCGGCGAATTTATCATCGCATTGTAGTTTTTTTATCAACTTTAAAAAATCTTCTTGTGTTTCACCGACAAGAATTTCTTTTTGATGTATTGCTCCGATTGCATTATTAGCTAGAGATGTTGTTATGCAAGGAATTCCCATAGCCATTGCCTCAAGAAGTTTGTTTTGCAATCCTGTTCCAATCATCATGGGGGCAAGAAATATTTGCCCTTTTGCGTACGATTCTCGTATGTCATCGACCCACCCGGTGAGGGTTATGTTTTTGGTGCTTCTTGCTAATTCAATAACTGAAGTTGAAGGTGAGGCACCTGAAATAAGTAAAGTTGAGTTTTCTATAAATGGAAGGATGTTTTTAGCAATGTAAACAACAGCATCGATATTTGGGGGGTAACTCATGTTTCCTACAAATACAAAATCGTATTCTTTCTTCGTTTTTTCGTATTCAAAAAAAGAAGCGTCAATGCCATTCGGAATTTGAATGATTTTATTTCGCTCTGGATGATGAATCATTTGTTTATCTTGGTCACTGATAATTGTTTTTTTTTCAAAATAATCAAATATAGAGCGCTCGTATTGTTGTAACCTTTTCGCTTCTAATTTAAATATCCATCTTTTGTAAAATACTTGACGTTTTATCCTTCTTTCTACACCTTTACTTAAGGTGTCCATGTAATCCAATGTTTTTTGGATGTGATGAATGTCTTTACATAATTCTGTTGTTCGAATGAGTTGACAGTATATGTGTTTAATGTTCTTTTCTTTTACAATTGATTTTATTTTTCTTTTTGCACTTGAGTGATAGAAATATCCAGTTTGTAAAGGCTCTTTTTTTAGGAATGAACGAAACATGTTGAATATTTTGGATCCCCAATTGATTTTAAAAATGAATAAATCTGAACAAATTTTACTTACTTCATTTATATTTTTTTCACTGACTGTGTGGTCACTTAAAATAAATAAAGTCAAATTAAATCGTTTATTCAATTCCTTTGCTTGATGGTATGCACGTAGTTTATCTCCTTTGTCCAATGGGAAAGGGAATCGCGATACGATCATTAATAATGGGGCTTTATTGTTCTCGGATAAATTCAAAGAGTTGCTGACTTATTTTTTCAATTGAATGAAATTTCGGGATGTAAGAACGTGATTTTTTTCCAATTTTCATTCTCTGTGCTTTGTTTTTTATCAAAAAGATACTTTTCGCAATGATCTCCTCATCAGTTTCTGCAATTATTAGACAATCGTTGTTTTGATAGTCAATTCCCTCAGCGCCTTTTTGAGTTGTTATAATTGGTATACCAGCAGACATCATTTCAAGTATTTTTATACGAACACCAGAACCTGAAATGATAGGGGTGACAAGAATGCCGCAACTTATTGCAAACTCAAAAATATCTTCAATGAATCCGTGAATTCTTATATTCTCTGAAGGTTTTATATTCTCTGAGAAATGACTCCCAGCAAGATGGAGCTGAGCACTCGTTTGAGTTGAAATTTCAGGTAAAAGTTGAATCAACCGATTGACAGCTTCCTCGTTTGGTTTCCAATTCATCGCTCCAATGTGAAATAAATTATTGGAATTGTAGTCATTCTCTATGTTATTTTTAGGAATTGAAACTGACACGACTTCCATCTTGGTTGAAACACCAATTTGTCGAAAAATAGTACTGTCATCTTTTGAAATACAAAGGACACCATTTACTTTGTTGAGTGTGTTGATTTCATATTTCCGAAGATCCTTCGTTAATTTTGAGAGGATAATTTTTTTAAACGGATTTTTTTCGTTCTTCGATAAATCTTTCCAGATTTGATTTTCTACATTGTGTGTGCGGATAAAAATTTTACCTGAGAATAGGTTCTTTATTTCATCAAGATGAGCGGAAGAGTAAAGGCTGTCAAGAACGATACAATCAAAAGATTCTATGCTAATAGTTTTTTTTATATCTTCGATTAATTCTGAAGAATAGAATCGTTCAATGTGGTATGCCCCTTTTGTGAAAAAACTTTTCAGTGCGTTCAGTGGTTTTATTCGCGTATCTAATTCAACCGATGAAAGTTGTATCTTTTCCTGAATAGTTCGAGGGTATTTTGATTGCTGAAAAGGATGTTTATGAGTAGATATTGTAATATGGTGAATGATACAGTTTTTATACAATAAAGTTTCCAGAAAATTTGCCATTGCAACGCATCCACCATCGATTTTTGGATAAATAGGTTTATTGGTAATGTAGAGAATTTTCACGTCTTCTTTTTGAAAAAGTTAGAAATTCCTGAAAAATCAAATAGACCTCTATCTCTGGAAGCTTTCTGCATGAACCAAATGGCAAGGGGCGAAAGTACAAGAGCAGGAAACCACATTCCGACAAATGGAGTGACGCTTCCTCCATTGGCAAGGTTTTCTCCGATAGTTAGTAAAACGAAATAACCCATAAAAAGAAGAGCTGCAATAACAACGGGCGCACCAAATCCACCTTTTTTAATGATTGCTCCTAACGGTGCTCCAATAAAAAATAGAATAATTATAGCAAAAGTCAAAGCAAATTTTCGATGAAACTCAATCATATAACTGATAACATCTTTGTTTAAACTGCTTAAAAATTGTCCTTGTGACTTTAACTGTTTGTTTCGGTTACGAAGTTTTGTCTGTGTGTAAACGATTGTTTTTTCTTTTTCTGTATCACTTAATTTTGCGTAACTTACAATAGTGTCAATGGCGATTTCTGTTTGATTAATTACGTTTGTTTCATCTGTTTTTAGGCTGTTCTCATTGTATTTGTTTGCTAAGAAATAGGGGGAATCGTTTTGGAAACTCAGTAAGAAATTCCCCAAGACTTCTTCGCCGTGTACACGAATAGAATCTTTTGCATATTGAATCTGAAAAACATTGAGCATTTCGTGTTTGTCTTTGAACAAGTCATCTTTTGAACGGCTGAGGTCAAAGCCAGTAAGATCCATTTTGAAGGTTGCTTGATCAAAGGTTGAACGTCTTGATTTCCGGGTATTTACTTTTCCTTTTATTGTGCCATCATCTGAAAAAGCCGAAGGAGAGGGGTCTAATTCTTCAATTACGTGTCCGTTTTTTAACTCAAAGAATAAGTTGTTTCCGTTGTCTGTTTTATATAGAGTACCTGATTCAGCACGAATCGTTTTTAGCTCACTTGGATTTGTTGCATCATGGATGAGGATACCTTTGAATTTGTTTCCCTCACCTTCGTCAATTTTAATTGCATAGCCATCGAGTTCTGTATTATATGTCCCTGGTTTCATAATTGACGTCATTTTCTTATTCTGAATGTCATAAATTAGAGAATGAAGTTTGAGGTTGGCTACAGGGATAATATAGTTTGCAAAAAAGAAAGTTGTTGTAGCAATAATGAGAATAACAAAGGTGAGTGGTTTAAGTATTCTATAAATAGAAAGACCACTTGCTTTAAGTGCCGTGAGTTCGTTATTCTCTGAAAGGTTTCCCAGTGTCATAATTGAGGACAATAAAATAGCCAAAGGTAGGGCTAGGGGAATTAGACTTGCGGAAACATAGAACAATAATTCAAGAATAACAATTATGCTTAGGCCTTTTCCCATTAGATCATCAATGTATAGCCAAAAAAATTGCATAATCAATATGAACATTGAAATTGCAAATGTTATGATGAAAGGTCCTATAAAAGAACGAATGCTAAATGCATAAAGTCTTTTCAATGGCAACTTGTTTAAATATTCAACGAAAAATAAAGGGAATTATTATGCGCCCATTGTTCTTTTTAGATCTTCAATCTGAGATTCCCAAAGTAATTGAGCATCCTCCATTTCATCTGGTTCAGCAAATGCAGTGACAATTAAAAGTACAGATTTAGTCATTGGGTCAACTTCATATCGAATTTCAAAATAAGCGTCATTTCCATCTTCTTCATCTTCAATCCATCTCCATTTTACCTTCGAATTGGTTTTTTTTGTCAATAGACGTGCCTCTTCTTCACTACCGTCCCAAAAGAAAGTGTATATATCATCCTTTATATTAACATCATCACAGAACCATTCACTAAGTCCGCTTGGTGTACTGATCATCTTGTCCAGCACTTTCGGTGAAGTTTTAAAAAGGAATTCGATTTCAAATTTTTCTTTCTTGGTCATTGGTTCTGTAATTAAATAGGGTCTAATTTTAATTTTCGCAATATAAACAATCTTTTCCTTTCTGTCACAAATATTGATAAAAAAAAAGAAACAGGTAGGCACAAGTACTTAATGCAAGTTTTTAATTTCTCTCGTATAGGTAGAAGAGTTAATGTATACTTACGGGTAGTTCGGGGTAGGGGATAATTGATTCTATGATTAAAATAATACCATTGCTGGTCATTAAAGATAATGTAAGAATTATCGCAACCAAGACAATTGCAACTCCTATGTTGTTCTTTTTTAATTCTTCTAGTTCACTCAATGAAGTCATGTTTGCATAAATATATATTCCAATAAAAACGACTAACAAAGCGGAAACAAATGCAATCATAATGTAAAGACCTCCGTAACCCAGAAATTGAAGAATTAATTCTGTTTTCTCTATGTCAGTTTGACTTAATAACCTAAACGAATCAAGTATAGGTTGAATTACTCCGCTAACAATTATTCCTACAGAAATGAGTACTCCCATCGTTAAAATGTTAAACGCAAGATTGTTCTCTTCAAGTTGCAATCTTTTTTTAGCAAAAATGCGAAGTATTCTGTATGTGATAAATAGAATCGCAATTCCACAACTTAAAGAGCTGATAATTTCGACAAAACCTAAAAGTGCGATGTTTTCATTCATGATGTATGTTTTTTATTTTAAGACAATGTTCCATTTATTAATATCATTACAATTTGGGGGTAATATTCCAGCCTCCCATCCTGTAGCAGTTGTTTCCCAGAAAAAATACTTCACTCCATGTTCAGTAATATAATCTCCTGAGGCTTGAACGTCTAACAATAATACAGAGTGTGCGTATTCAAAACTCACGGCAATTCTCGGGGAATAGTGAAAAGTCTTAAATAATGAATAGAGTAAAACAGTTCGTGTGTCGCAATCGCCGTTGAGAGAATGTAAACACTCAATAGGAGAGAGGATGCCAAATCGTGTATTTGTCACGCAGTTTCCTTGGTTCATATCTTGATCCTCACACCGTTCTTTATCTAATATATACACATAAGGTATGTCCTGAACAAATGAAACGACCATGTTTGCAAATTCATTTCGATTTAAATTTCGATTGTTTTTCAAAGCAATAAGTGAATCTGCAATCGATTTTATTTCCTCTCTGTTGTTTTGATATAACTTATTGTATAATGCTCCCCAAAATTGTAATTCCGTTTTACTGACGATATCTTGGTACCTATTTCTGTATTCTTTTGATACCTCTACCTTCTCTATATTGGTGACATATTCTAAGCAGAAATCAGAAGATTTATAATTAACCCAAGAGCGTGAACTAATTTTATTTTTATGATTTAAAACTTGTGTCTCTAGACAGTTTTCATCAGAATACCCTGTATCACTAACATTCGTGTTAGAATCATCAGTTTTTGAAGGTATATTAAATATTGCGATAAAAAAACCGAGAATAAATAATATTAAGAAGATATTTCTAAAAAACTTCAAAAGATATTATTGAATGAGCGTAACTTTACCGTCACCTAGCTGAATTAATCGTTGTTTGTATAATTTCCCAATAGCTTGTTTAAAAGTCTTTTTACTCATCCCTAATAATTCTCTGATGTCGTCTGGATCACTTTTGTCAGAAAGCGGAATTTCTCCATCTACACGAAGTTTTTCCAATATTTGGTCCACAGAGTTTAAAACTTTATCCAACCCGACCTTATCTAAGCGAACATCAATTTTACCATCTTCTCTAACTTTAGAGACATATCCAATTGTTCTTTGACCTCGACGCAAGGGTTTACTGATGTCACTTTTGAAGATTAATCCACTGTATTTACCATTTACAATTGCTTTTACACCTAGGTCTGTACGCTCACAAATCATTATCTCAACCTCTGTTTCAGGTTCAAATTCTTCTTCGCATTCTTTTAAATAGCGATTCGTTTTAGTAGAACCATAAACACGATCTGTGCTTTTGTCTAACGCTAGATGAGTTAAATAGTAGTTTCCTTCTTCCAATTTCAGGTTTTGCTCTTTAAAAGGGATCATTAATTCTTTTTCTAATCCCCAGTCTGCAAAAGCACCAAAGTGAGTTACTGCAGTTACTTTTAAATAAGCAAATCCATTCATTTCAATTTTAGGAATTTCAGTAGTAGCTACAACTCTATCTTCTGAGTCACGGTATATAAAAACGTTAATTTTATTGTCGATTTCCAATTCATCGGTCAAGTATTTATTGGGCAATAAGACGTCATTGTCTTCATCATCACCGAGGTAAGCACCAACGGAAGTAAATCTTAGCACTGTTAATTCGTTAAATTCTCCGATATTCATATTTAAAAGTAGAGTGCCGACGCCAATTTAGAGTTTACAATTAAAACAGGTAACGCGGGCTTGTTTGTAATTAATTTTTGTGCAAAGTTATCAAATTGTGGGAATAAACTTTCAGAATGATAAGCTAATGCAATCATTCCGATATTATTTCTTAATGAGTATTCAATTGTTTTAACGTCGTAAGCCCCTTTTTGAGGAACGTAATCAAAGTTCGCATCAATCCCACGCTCTTCACACTCTGTCTGAATAATTCCTAACCTATTTTTAATCCGTACCTTCAGCATTTCGTCAGATTGTTTTTCAGTAATTACATTTACTTTGGCCTTTAGGATATTTGACATATCCGCTGCAATGCTTACAATTTGCATACTTTCTTTTGATAAGTCGATAGGGATAATAAGTCCTTCAATTTCTTGAATTTTAGTACTGTCTTGAACGATTAGAAATGGCGTGTTGACACTTTTAAGAATTTTCATCGCATTTCCACCAAATAGATATTGCTTGCCTTTGAGGCCATGTGTGCCCATGATGATTAGTTGTGCATTGAGTTCTTTGGAAATTTTCCCAATGTCAACAAAAATATCACCCACACTGACATGAGTTGATATAGTCAGTCCAGGTGGAATGTCTAGTTTATTCTTAACGTCTTCGAGTTGTTTCACTTTTGCAATTGCACTAGAACGATCTTTTGCAATATGTAATAAACGTATTTCGGTAGAAACTTTTTTACCAAGAAATAATGCAAATTCAACCGCTTTATGTGTTACAGAAGTGAAATCATAAGGTACGATGTATAAATTTTACTCATATATTTGGGCTTTGAGTCTAAATATAAAGAAATTTAATGAAAAAATCTTTTTTATCAATTATTAATGAATAAAAAAGGGATGGGAATGAAAATTTCAAGATTTTTGTTGTTGAAAATTAATTTCGCTTTTTTTTCCTTTTTTTTCGTTTCTTTTTCTTGTTAATGTCATCGTAGAAGGAAGGGTTGCTAGGGTCTCTTTTATCTTTTTTATTCACTTTAGGTGCATTGTTTTTCTTCCTTTCTTCTTTTTCTTGTGATTCAGATTCGGGAGTTACAGCTACATGTTCATTTCCACTCACAGGAGCGTTGGCGTCTGAAGGGTTTTTCCATTCTGTCTTTATTTCAACTTCTTCAACTTTTCCCGTTTTTGGGTTCATCACATAAACAGTTTGTTTTTTTTGCTCATTGGCTTTATTTACACCAATCACATCCTCATGTAGAACCCATTTTCCTTTTTCAAAAAAGAAAGCATCGTATGATAAATCTGGAACATAAAATGAGCGAAAATTTTTCATGGATGGTGATTCTGGAGAAAGGTGATCGAAAATAATTCGCCCTCTATCTTCTTCGTAACGCAAAGACATTCCTGTTTTCTTTGAATGCTCAAAAAAGACTCGTTTTGAGGTTGTTTTTCCTTGCTTGAAAATAGGTGAACCAAATTTTACAATTTTTCCGGTGAAATATATGACATCGATCAATTTCATTTGACTCATGTCTGAATAGTAATCCCAACCTAGAACGGTGTAAAGTGTTCGACTTCCTTTTTTTACAGGAATGATTTTGTAATACAATGCACCGTACCAATTGTCTGAGGTTATAATTTCAGTGGGTTGCGTAGGCATACCAAAACTCATATCTTTCAACTCTGTAACATTATATTTTTTCTTTCTTTTGTCAAAATGAAGAACAAAACAGGTGTATTCTTGACTAAAATCATCTTGCTCAATGTTCCAATTGATAATTCGCATTAATCCATCTGGGCTATCAATTACGCCAACGGTTTTTAATCGTGAAAAAGGGTAGGAGAGTGCATCTTTGTTTTGAAGAACGGATTCGAATTTTATTTTAAAGATATTATTTGCTTCTTTTTTCTCATTGTTATTTTTTGCTTCCCTTAAATTGTTTAAGAGTTGAAGTAAACTGTCTTCTTCAGCAGGAAAATTAATTCCTTGGGCAGTTAGAATGGATGAGGATAAGGAGATGAGTAAGAAGAAAATTACTTTCATAGGTAATTGTAACGGTAAAAAAAAGATTTGTTACAAGTTACAACATTTCTATAAAATTTATATCTTTATCTTAAATAAAAACATAAATAGATGAAAAGTATTATAGTAACAGTTGTTTTAGTCTTTATTTCTACGTTGAGTTTTTCTCAGTCAAAGAAGTATAACATTTCTTCAAAAGGATCAAAAATTGGTACTCTTGTAATGCATGAAACGAACATTGAAGGCACGAAACATATTGAAGTTGTCAGTCAAATGAAAGTGAAAGTCGTAATGACTGTTAGCTTAATGTATAAGCTAAACAGTGTTTTTAAAAATGGAAATTTACATCATAGTTCTGTGACTACGTATGTTAATGGACATGTTCATTCAACTTCTGTGACTGAGAATAAAGGAGATCATTATTTGTTAACGATTGACGGTCATTCTACAAAAAAGTTCATGAAAATTAAATTTTCTGAAGCAATGATGTACTTAACAGAGCCTGTTGGGCACAAATGGATTTATTCAGAAATTGATGATATTATGAAACCGATTAAGAGTCTAGGAAATCATGTGTATGAAATAACAAATCCTAAGAATGGACATAAATCAAAGTATTATTACAAGGATGGAGTTCTTGATAAAACAAATATTCCAGAATCAATCGTTCCTTTTTTCTTAGAATTAATCTAAGTCACAAATTACATTTCTTTGAGCTGAGTAATAGTTTCATTAGGGTTGGGAGAATTGAAAACAAAACTTCCAGCTACTAAAACATCAGCTCCTGCATCAATTAGTTTTTTTCCTGTCTCAAGGTTAACGCCACCATCAACTTCAATAATTGCATTTGAATTTGTTCTCTCAATTAATGCTTTTGTTTGTTTTACCTTGTTAATTGCATTATCAATGAATTTTTGTCCTCCAAAACCTGGGTTTACAGACATAATTAATACCATGTCAAGGTCTTCAATAACATTTTCTAGAACACTTACATTTGTGTGAGGATGTAACGCCACTGCAGCTTTCATTCCAAAAGAATGAATCAATTGAATAGTTCGATGTAAATGAGGGCATGCTTCATAATGTACTGTTAAAACGTCTGCTCCAGATTTAGCAAATTCTTCAACATATTGATCAGGGTTCACAATCATTAAATGAACATCAATGGTTTTTTTTGCGTGCTTTTTTATTGCTTTTAAAACAGGGAAACCAAATGAAATGTTTGGAACAAATACACCGTCCATTACATCAATATGAAACCAATCAGCTTCAGAGTTGTTAATCATTTCAACATCTCTTTGGATATTGGCAAAGTCACACGAAAGAACAGAAGGGGCAATTAAATGTTTCATTTTGTTGTTTTATTTGTCACAAAAGTAATCAAAATTATTCACGAATAATCTTTAAATATTATTCATCTCTCCCGTATATGTCGATGTACATTTTCATACGTTCACCTTCACGAACAACACTTTGGTATTCAATAAAAATAGGAATAGGTTGGAGGAGTTTTATTTCATAAATTGCTATCGTATCTAGCGAGTATAAAGAATCCAAAGAATCAGGTGTCATTTCATTGATTTTATTTCTGTATTCATCTCTTTCTAAAATGACTTTAGCTAAATCGATTGGGTTTTGCGTTCGCATACAACCATGAGAGTAGGCACGAACATCAACACCGAAAAGAGATTTAGAAGGAGTGTCATGGAAATAAACACTTTCAGCATTGTAAAAATCAAATTTTATAATGCCTAAACTGTTTTTTGGACCAGGTTCTTGTCGAATTTTGTATGGAAAGGCGTTCTCTCGGATTTTTTTCCAATTTACATCATACGGATCCACAATAGAGTCTTTTTTTAATAAAATATAATTGTGTTTTTCTAGGTATTCCGGATTTCTTTTGAGATGAGGTAGGATTTCCTTGCTTGAAATAGAATAAGGAATATTCCAATAAGGATAAACAACAATCTTACGCAATTTTGCAGTCAATTCAGGCGTTTGATGATCTGTTTTTCCAACAACGATATTATGTTCGGACTTTAAACTATCATTGATGAAATACCTTAATTTATATTCGGGGATATTGATTCTCAAGTAGCGTGCAGGTCGTTTATTTCGACTTCTAATTTTATCCATTGCTAAGAGGATGCGTTCAACCTTGTGAAAAGAACTTTCATTCAATGCGAAAGAAGTGTATTTCCCAATAACTGCATCAGGCTTTAGTCCATTGTCTTTTTGGAAATTTTCTAATGCTTGTGAGAATAAAATACGATCAGAAGTTTTTTCTTTCAGGTAGCCTTTTGAAATAAGTGCGGTTTGAGTTTTAGAATATGCTTCTATTGTGTCAAACTTAATGGATTTAATAGAGAAGGTTGTTGTGTCTAAAATCAGTGTGTCTGTCAATGCGAATAATCCTTTTCCAATAAATTGATAAGAAGAATCTTGAGGACCAAATTGTAAAAATTGTATTCGAATATCTTCTTTTTCGTTAAGATCTAGTTTGTCCAGTATTTCTGGTGCAACAAAACGTTTTGTTTTTTCAATTTTATTTTCATAATCAATTATTCCACTGTCTAAATCATAAATTATTTGAGCGACCGCTAAAGTGAGCATCAATTCGTCTTGTATATAATTTTTAGTTTGAAAGTAATTGATGCGGCTTGCTGGGAGTGCAAAAGAAAACGGGCGTTCTAAATTTTTCTTTATTTGACTGCCAATTATAGTTAAAGTTGAATCATTGATCCATTTAGGTGAAAAATCTCTTTCAGAATAAAATTGATCCAAATAATAAATACTCGAATCAGCAAATCCATTCTCTTTAAGGTACTCTGAATTAAGCGCTAATTTAAGTTTTTCCCGAGTAGAAATATTCTGTTCTTCAAATGGGATGATTGTTACATCTTGCTCATCAATAGATTCTGTGGAACAAGAAAAGAAAAGGAATGAAATAAATAAAAGTAGTATAGGTTTAGTGTACATTGATATCTAATTCTTATATTGGCTTAGGTTTTTATCAAGTAAATATACTAAATGTTTCTATGAGTTTTTCAATTTTGACAATAATAATAATCATTACGGTTCTAGTTTCATATTTAGCGTTTAATGATAGGGCATTGATGGATAGGTTTTTATATATCCCATACGACTGTAAGCATAATAAGAATTATGTAAGAATGATTACTCATTTATTTATTCATGCAGATTATTCTCATTTGATTTTCAATATGTTTTCTTTGTATTTTCTTGGAGAATCTCTTCTAAATTATGGTCTTGAGCCGGAATATGGTGTTTTTAATGGACAAGTTCATTTCTTTGTACTTTATTTTTTCGGGGGATTGTTTGCAACTTTAATTCCTTACATGCGTAATCAAGACAATCCAAACTACCGTTCTCTTGGCGCATCGGGTGCTGTTTCTGCTGTGATTTTTGCTGCAATTATATGGCATCCTACGATGGAATTGAGTTTGTTATTTATCCCAATTCCAATCAAAGCGTATATTTTTAGTCCTCTATATTTGTTGTATGAGTTTTATGCAGACAAGAAAGGGCAATCAGGAATAGCGCATGATGCACATATTGGAGGGGCGATTTTTGGAGTTTTGTATGTGTTAATTATTAATATTGATAAAGGGAAAGAATTTATCGATGCAATATTTTAAGCTATGCTATATGTAAATTGTAATGATGAAATAATTCCAAATGAAGGAGCAACGATTAAGACTGGTAATCGATCGTACCTTTATGGTGATGGTGTTTTTGAAAGTATTCGAATCATTAATGGGAAACCAATCAATTTACAAAATCACATCTCAAGAATGCTTGAAGGTGCTAAAATGATAAGAATGCGCCCGCCTTCATATTTTAATGTTGATTTTTTTGAGAAAAAAATAATCGAATTGTTAGTAAAGTCTGAGATAATAGATGGTGGCAAATGTAGGATTTCACTTGATAGATCGAGCGGTGGTACTTTTAGACCAGACACAAATGAAGTTGAATTTTACATTGAAGTCTACCCCCTTGAAGTTAGTCGTTTTGAGCTTAACCATAAAGGTATTGAGCTGGATATATTTACAGAATTAAAAAAGAATAAGTCTAAACTGTCTAATTTCAAGACAAAGAATGCATTGATTTATATAATCGCTTCAATAGCAGCCAAAGAAAATGGATTGGATGACTATTTATTGACAAATGAAATAAATGGGATTATTGAAAGTACTTCTTCAAATTTATTCGTAGTAAGTAATGGTGTGTTATATACACCAGGGTTAGATGAAGGTTGTTTAGCAGGAACAATGCGGATGCAAATTATTAATTTAGCCATAGAAAACGGAATCAAAGTTTATGAGTGCAATATTACACCACAGAATTTATTGGTTGCAGATGAAATCTTTTTAACAAATGCAATAAAAGGGATAACATGGGTTATTGGTTATCGGACGAAACGTTATTTTAATGACACCTCAAGTAGATTGATTGAGCTTTTGAATAATAAATGGTTTTAATTTTTTTAAAAAAAATGACAAAAGTCATTTCATTTTTGTATTTTGCGCCAACAAATAAACTAAATTATTAAAAATGAAAGTATTAAAATTTATTTTGCCAGCAGTTTTGGCAATTGGGCTAGTAGCATGTTCTGGTGAAAACCATGGAGCGGAAGAAATGCATGATGATGCAGTTACAGAAATGCACGATCATGATATGAGTGAGCATTCTGAAGAAGCTTCTTGTGGTCATTCAGAAGGTGAAGCGTGTTGTTCTGCTGAAGAAAAAGAAGCTTGTGCTCATGGAGAAGAAGGTGAACACGAATGTTCTGCAAGTTGTGAGTCTGAAGACAAAGAAGCTTGTAAAGAAGATTGCGCTGGTAATTGTGGTGCTGGATGTACTGCTGAAGTAGCTGCCCACGAATGTTCTGGCGATTGCGCTGCTGGATGTACTGCTGAACAAAAAGAAGCATGTGAAAAAGATTGTGCAAAACCTTGTTGTGCAAAAGAAGAAGCATAGTCTTCCTTAATAATATTTAAAACTCTCAATTCATTGAATTGAGAGTTTTTTTTTGAAATACAATTAGATATGGATCACAGAAAAAGAGCAGACATAGAAATCGGAGCTTATGTAGCAATAGTGTTGAAAAAAGATCAGAGAACTGGTGAGTTGACAGAAGGTAATGTGAAGGATATTCTAACGAATTCATCATTCCATCCACATGGTATTAAAGTTCGTCTAGAGGATCGACAAGTGGGGAGAGTGCAAGAAGTTTTTGATGAAAATTAATGGAATGCAGGCATCGTTTTAGTATCTAGTAATTATTATCCTTTTTAATCGTTATTCTTTTTTGCGCATCTATTTTTCTGAGACGCAGACTTGTGTATTTAAACCACAGCTTATAATAATTAATAGTGCAAGTGTTGTGATTTTAAAATTAATCACTTCATGTTTATATAATTAGGAGACCAAGTAGAAAAAGCTTATTTTAGTAGCACAAATTATCATTGATAATGAATAAAATATTCTCTTTTCTTATTGTTTTACTTTCTTTTTACTCCAATGCACAAGAAATTAAGTTTACCGAAGAAGAACAGGAATGGATAAAAAACCACCCTATAATTGAATTTGGGTATGAACCAAATTGGGAGCCATATGAGATTTATGAGAATTTAGAATATACAGGAATTGTAGGTGATTATGTTCATATTATTGAAGAAAGAACGGGGATAGATATGCGTCCAATACCTGGCATAAGTTGGGGGGAGTCAATAAAAGGATTAAAAGAAGGGGCCATTCATATCGTCCCTTGTTGTGCAAAAACTCCTGAAAGAGAAAAATTCTTGGAATTTACAGATGTCTATATAAATGACCCTTTGGTGATTGTTACACGAAAGGATTACCATTTTGTGAGTGATTTATCAGACATCAAAAGTGGAGAAATAGCCGTTCCTAAAAGTTATTACACAATAGAATTAATCACAGCTGAATATCCAAAAATTAAAATTATCCAAAAGGAAAGTGTGAAGGACTGCTTAGAAGCACTTAGTTATGGCGAAGTAGATGCTTTTGTGGGTAATTTAGGAGTAGTAAGCTACCATATTAACAACAACGGTTTCACAGATTTAAAAGTTGCTGCACCTACAAATTATAAAACGAATGGAATCGCATTAGCTGTTACTAAAGATTGGGTGATTTTTCGAGATATCTCAAACAAAGTTTTTCAATCTATTTCTCCTAAGGAACGAATGGAAATAAGAAATAAGTGGATTGATATAAATTTTGAGTATGGTATCAATTGGGATGAGGTTTTGAAATGGATTATCGTAAGTGTCTTTTTAATTTCTACGGTATTCTTTCTTCTTTTCTATTGGAATAATAAATTAAGAAAAGAGGTAGGGTTGAGGAAATGGAAAGAAAAAGAATTGAATGACTCTCTGGTTTTGATTAAAAAGCAAGACAATGAAAAAAAAATTCTTCTGCAAGAAATACATCACAGAGTCAAAAACAATCTTCAAATCATTACAAGTATGATGAGGCTTCAAAATAATACACTGACTGATGGGAATACGAAACAGGTTTTGTCTGATGCTATGGATAGAATAAGAAGTATTGCATTGATTCATGATAAAATTTATAATTCTGAAAGTATAAGTGATGTGAATATGAAAGATTACATCCTATCTCTTGCAAATGATGTGATACAGAATTTTTCCAACAATAAGAAAGTACAATTTAAGATTGACGCAACAAATGGGAATATATCTTTAGATGTACTCGTTCCAATTGCACTTATTTTAAATGAATTACTAACCAATAGTTTGAAATATGGATTTTTATCCAAAGGAGAATCTGAGGTTTGTGAGATTAAAATTGACTGTTTCGTAAAAGGACAATCGATCCTAATGACTTATTCAGATAACGGAGTTTGGTTTGACAATCCCTTAAGTGATCATTTTGGGACATCTTTAATTGATATATTTACAGAACAGTTGGATGGAAAGTATCACCTCAAAAAAAATGATAATGGAACAAATTACCATTTTACCTTTAATCTATTTGAATAGAATTAAAATTTATTATTTTTTTATCGTACCTTTGTTTTTTGGTTATTATGCGTAACCTTTATTCAGTTTTAATATTCTTATTAAGAATAATATAAATACGCAAAAATGATTAATCAGTTTGTAATAAATTGTTTATAAATATACATTAGTTGAATGGCTAGATCGCAAGAAACATTTAGTAAAAAGGAAAAAGAAAAAAAACGTTTAAAAAAACGGAAGGATAAAGCTATGAAAAGAGAAGAGCGTAAAGCAAACTCTGAAGGCGGTTCTTTAGACAGTATGATGGCGTACGTGGATGAATTTGGAAATATTTCAGATACTCCGCCAGATGAAAACGTGAAGAAAAAAGAAATCAAAGCTGAGAATATCGAATTAGGTGTTCCTAAAAGAACTGAAATTCCTCAAACTACAGGGAGAGAAGGTCGCGTTGTGTTCTTTAACGATTCTAAAGGGTACGGTTTTATTAAAGAAACTGGAACTGAAGAAAAATTCTTTGTCCACGTAAATGGGTTATTAGAAGAAATTAAAGAAAATGATTTAGTTAATTTTGAACTCGAAAGAGGAATGAAAGGAATGAATGCTGTTCAAGTTAAGATTGTTAACTTAGAAGAGAAAAAAGCACGTGAGGAAGCTGAAAAAGCTGCTCGTGAAGCTGAAGAAGCTGAGGAAGCCGAAGATTCTAAAAAAGAGGATTAATTAATCTTATTTTCACAAGACATATTTAAACCGTGCAATTTGTTGTACGGTTTTTTTTTATTCTATTCTTAATAGAATTGTATAAATTTGTCAATACTTTTTAAAGTTTAAACCAATTATCACTTTTAAATGAGATTATTTTTTCTTTGTTTTACTTTATTTATATCTACGATTTCTTTTTCACAAACGATTAAAGGAACGGTTATCGACCAACAATCTCAAAGTCCAATTCCTGGAGCAAAAGTAGTTTTAATCAATTCTGATACTATAATAAGAACTCTTACTGATGTTTTTGGAGAATTTAGGCTAGAAAATGTCCCTCTAGGTCGCCAAACCATTGCGGTTTCCTATCCGAGTTATGAGACGTTGCAATTACCTAACTTAATGGTGATTGTTGGAAAAGAATTGTCTGTCAACATTCAATTAAAAGAACACATCAATGAAATCGAAGAAGTGACTGTTGATGGTCGAAATAAAAATGGAGAATTAATCAATAAAATGTCCACCGTAAGTGCTCGAACAATTTCTGTTGCTGATGCAGCAAAATATGCTGGTTCACTTCAAGATCCTGCTAGAATGGCCCAGAATTACGCTGGAGTTAGTGGTGCAAATGATGCTCGGAATGATATTGTAATTCGTGGTAATTCTCCAACGGGGGTTCTTTGGCGCTTGGAAGGAATTGATATTCCAAGTCCGAACCATTTTTCAACTTTAGGTTCTACAGGCGGTCCAATTAGTATGTTAAATTTAAACAATCTTGCAAATTCAGACTTCATGACAAGCGCGTGGAGTGCGGACTATGGGAATGCACTTTCGGGTGTTTTTGATTTGCAATTGAGAAGTGGAAATCATGCCAAAAGAGAATACATTGCTCAAGTCGGGTTTAATGGTTTTGAATTTGGTGCAGAAGG
The DNA here is from genome assembly GCA_024280155.1 of Bacteroidota bacterium. Lineage (GTDB taxonomy): Bacteria > Bacteroidota > Bacteroidia > Flavobacteriales_D > Crocinitomicaceae > UBA4466. The sequence goes on along the minus strand of JAJRQQ010000003.1, from coordinate 593 downwards.
ACCGATCAAAAAAGGAAAACGTGCTTCCTATATATTCAATTACCGATATTCAACACTTGCTATAATGAGTGCTTTAGGAATAAATTTAGGAACAGGTGCTGCCATCCCTCAATACCAAGATTTAACATTCAAAATTGACCTTCCAACAAAAAAGCAGGTCGTTTTTCTCTTTTTGGAATTGGAGGAATTAGCTATATTGAATCAGAGACAGATTCTTTAGAAACTGACAATTTATATTTTTTTCCAAATACAAAATCAAATGTAAATTCTAGAACAGGTATTCTTGGATTGTCACATCGATATTTTTTCGATAAAAATACTTTCTCAAAATTAGTACTCTCTGTTAATACCACTCAAGGTGGAATTGATATTGACACCTTGATTAATTCAAATTACCAACAGTATTATTTCCAAAAAACAAACAAGATAAGTTTTCTGTGAATTATAAAGTAAATCGAAAATTTAACACTAGAAATACAGCAACTGTAGGAATGATTTACGATCATTATTCCTTTGAAATTGTCGATTCTATAAAAGTGGGAAATTTTTATCAGGTATCAAGTGATTATACAGGTGGAACTAATTTGATTCAA
>JAJRQQ010000032.1 GCA_024280155.1 Bacteroidota bacterium | reverse complement strand
TTACAACACCTTTTTTTATTTCTTGTATGAAAAATATCATTCTTATTGCAATGATCTTTACCTCTTTTCAATCATTCTCACAAAGAAATGCATCTGACTCTATCATTGGAACCCCATGGGTAAGTGTTAGCTACGGAGGAACCTGGACTGGTGGTGATTTAGCTTCTCGGTTTGGTTATTTGAATCATCTTGGTTTTTTTGCAGGTTATAAAACTCAACGAAACTGGATTTTTGGTTTAGAAGGTAATTATATTTTTGGAAATAAAATTAGGTTAACAGGATTGTTTGACCATTTAGTCGATTCAAAAGGAAACATCACGGATATAAACGGTGATATTGCGATTGTATCTGTATTATCACGTGGCTTTAACGTTGGTGGTACGATTGGGAAAATCATCCCTGTTTTAAGTCCGAACAAAAACTCCGGAATATACATCAATGCAGGAATAGGTTATCTCGCATATAAGTTGCGAATCGAAACACAAGACCAAGTCATTCCGTCTATAGAACTAGACTACAAAAAAGGTTATGACCGTTTAACTACGGGGTTGAATCTAAACCAATTCGTAGGTTATGCTTTTATGGCAAATCAGGGAGCTGTGAATTTCTATGCTGGTTTTTACATTTCCGAAGGATTCACTCGAAATAGAAGGGACGTCTTTTTTGACCAACCCGACGTAGCAGTTTCTAATGACTTGAGAATGGACATTCAGTACGGTTTTAAAGTAGCTTGGTTGATTCCAATTTACAAAAGATTACCAAAATCTTACTATTACAATTGATGTATTTCCTCTACAATATTGGGATTTTCTTCCTAGGGATAGGTATGAGAATCGCATCTTTATTCCACCCAAAAGCGAAAGAATGGGTAGATGGCAGGAAAGATATCTTCGAAAATTTACCCACTGTTAATGGTGAGCATGTTGTTTGGTTTCATTGTGCTTCTTTGGGAGAATTTGACCAAGGTATTCCTTTGATGAAAAAAATTATCGAGCGAAACCCTCAAGTTTTTTTATTGGTTACCTTCTACTCTCCATCAGGAATGAAGTTTTATCAAAAACGAGAACGAATTGCAGATTTAGTGATGTATCTTCCACTCGACACAAAGAGTAATGCAAAGAAATTCATTCGATATTTCAAACCAAAACAAGCTTTCTTTGTAAAGTATGAGTTTTGGTATAATTTCATTCATCAAGCAAAAAAAAACGGTTCAGAAATTTACAATGTAAGCGGGATTTTCCGAGAAGATCATCGTTTTTTCAAATGGTACGGTGGAATTTTCCGTAAACTGTTAAGGAAATTTGACTGGTTTTTTGTTCAGAATGAGAAATCAAAAGAATTGCTAGAATCAATAAACATCCAAAATGTTACCATTTCTGGCGACAGTCGTTTTGACCGAGTGATTGAAAATAAAGAATTGGTTGTAGCGAATGAAAAAATCGAAAAATTTAAAAATAACGAAGATCTATTCATCATTGGAAGTTCTTGGGAAGAAGATGAAGAAATTCTCATTCCTTGGATAAAAAACCAAGCTAAAAAAGTCTTGATTGCCCCGCACAATGTAGATGAAAATCACATTTTAGCAATTTGCAAACAATTACCTGAAGCTATTCGATATACACAGAGTGATACAATTGATTTAGCCCAAAAAAAGGTCCTGATTTTGGACACAATTGGTCAATTGGCAAATGCATACACCTATGGCAATATTGCCTACGTGGGAGGTGGGTTCTCAGGAAGTTTACACAACATTTTAGAACCAGCTGTTTTTGGTTTGCCGGTAATTTTCGGACCTAATCACAAACGTTTTCCGGAAGGACAAGCTTTTATCGATAATGGGTTTGGGTTCTCCATTTCAACAACAGAAGAATTTGAAAAAGCCTATCAAATTATTACTGGAAACTTTGAAGAAATCAGTCCAAAGGAAGTTGAGTTTGTAGCGGGAAATACTGGTGCATCAGACCGAATAATGAAAAAGATAAAAACACTATCTTTTTAACACTACTTCCAACTCAAAATCGTAAGATTCTGTTTCTTTTGGGATGAATTATATTTCAATTGTATTTGGCGAATCAACCTCTCTATTCCCTCCCATTTTAATGATTTTTTTGGTACAAGAGCGATAATTTCACGCGCAGGAACTTCTCCAATTGACGAAGTTATTTGTTTGTACGATTGTTGTTGTTTTGATCCAATAAAATTCTCAGGAACTAAAGTATAACCACCGTGCAATTCTACCATTTTTTCAAGCATCTGAATATTACCACCTTCATAATCCCATTCATCCTCTTTTTCTAGATTATTTAATTCACAAAAGTGCATCATCTGTGTTCGCAAACAATTTCCTTGGGTTAACAACCAAGGATGCATGTGTGTAAGAGAATCAATCGAAACTTCCTCTAAACTCAAAGAAGGTGCGAAGGCTTTTATTTCTTCTTGAAATAATGGGATTGATCGCCATCTAGGGTTGAATTCAGGTCCGGCTAAAATACCGATATCAATCTTACGATCCTCTAACGCTTGCAATATTTCTAGCGTTTTTAATTCTTCGATTATTAATCGAATATTGGGCAAACTCTTCTTCCATTGTTTGTACAAATCAGGAATCATATACCCAGAAATGGTGGGAATAATCCCCAAGTGAACCTCTTCAATACAATTTCCTTGTTTCTTTTTTACTAATAACTCAATTTTATTGTATTCTGAAATCACATCTTGAAATACAGGAATCATCTCTTTACCAAAAGGAGTTAGACAAAGAGGATTATGAGAACGGTCGAACAATTTATTCCCTAATGTTTCTTCCGCCTTCTTAATTTGCATCGACAACGTTGGTTGAGTGACAAAACAAACTTCACTGGCTCTTTGAAATTGTTTTTCCTCATTTAAAGTGAGGATGTATTGGATTTGCTGGATAGATATCATAAATAGAGTGTTGAGAATTGAGTTCAGACTACGAATATAGACATTTTCTATGGTTAAATAAAATAATTCAATTTAAACTATACAGTTTCTGCCGTAAATTTGTTGAGAAATTAAAAACAAAAAATATGAAAAAAGACATCGCATACATCGAAAAATTAAACACATTATTAGCGAGTTACCAGTTACATTACCAAAATTTACGTTCACTTCATTGGAACATCAAAGGACAATCATTTTTTGAATTGCATTTAAAATATGAAGAATTGTACACACGTACACAAATTATCATTGACGACATTGCAGAAAGAATTCTCTCATTAGGAGAAACACCAATTTCACGTTTCAGTGATTATTTATCTCAGAGTACAATTTCCGAGAACGAAATCATTCACGATGGAAAGACTGGAGTTTCGTACATTTTAGGTACACAAGAAAACATTCTTCGACAAGAAAGAGAACTTTTAACAATTTCGGGAGAAAAAGACGATGAAGGCACCAATTCTTTGATGAGTGATTTGGTCAGCGAGAAAGAAAAAACGAATTGGATGTTCCGTTCGTGGTTAGGGTAAAATAGAAATGATTATTTTTGCAAGTAAATAAATTTAATAACAAATAATAAAACAAATAATATGTCAGTATTAGTAGGAAGAAAAGCACCGTCATTTAATGCCGCTGCAGTAGTTAACGGAGGAGAAATCATTGAAGATTTTTCATTGGATCAATACATCGGAAAAAACCATGTGTTATTTTTCTTTTACCCAAAAGATTTCACATTCGTTTGTCCTTCTGAATTACATGCTTTTCAATCAAAATTAGCAGAATTCGAAGCTAGAGGAGTAAAAGTTGTTGCTTGTTCAACAGATACGGAAGAGTCTCACTGGGGATGGTTACAAGTACCTAAAGAAGAAGGTGGAATTAAAGGGATTAAGTACCCAATTGTTGCAGATACAACAAAAACAATCACTGAAGCATACGGATGTATGTTCGGAGAATACGATTATGATGTTGACGGAAACATGATGGCTACAGGTCCAATGATTGCATACCGTGGTTTGTATTTAATTGACAAAGACGGAATCGTTCGTCACCAATTAATCAATGATTTACCATTGGGAAGAAACGTTGATGAAGCATTAAGAATGATTGATGCATTACAATTTGTTGAAGAAAATGGTGAAGTTTGTCCAGCGAACTGGGTAAAAGGTGATGACGGAATGGAAGCTTCATTTGATGGTGTTGCTGATTATTTAGCGAAGCACTAAGCTTAAAAATTAAGTCAAAATAAAAACCTAACTAGTTCATTCTAGTTAGGTTTTTTTATGTTCTATTTTTTGTCATCACTGATTATAAATTTCAGTGAGAAAATCTATTTTCTTGCGTTCAAGAATCGAATCATTTTATTAAAAGCACGAGCCCTGTGCGAATATTTATTTTTTCTTCCAATGTCATTTGAGCAAATGTTTTTCCGCAATTTTCAGGCTCAAAAATAGGATCATAACCAACTCCATTGTTTCCAATTCGTTGTTTTCGAATGGTTCCTTTTACAACACCGAAAAACAAATGTTGCTCTCCATCAAGGTTCAAGGCAATTACTGTTTTAAACTGTGCACCTCTCTTCGATTGGTCTTCTAAATTCTTTAGTACTAATTTAATGTTCGCTTCATCGTCCTTTTCTTCTCCAGCATAACGTGCAGAATTTACTCCTGGTTTTCCTTTCAACGCATTAATTTCAAGCCCAGTATCATCTGCGAAACAGTTTACACTGTACTTATCTGTTACAAAGTTTGCTTTTTGAATTGCATTTCCTTCAATCGTTTTAGAAGTCTCCGGAATATCTTGTTTTTGTCCCAATTCTTTCAATGAAGTAAGTTGAACCGATTCGGGTAGAAGTTTATCAATTTCTTTTACTTTATTCAAGTTTGCTGTTGCAAATACTAATTTTATCATATAAATAAATTTAAAAAGTTGTTGCTTTGCGCATCAACTGAAAAATGTTTTTCTATTGTTTCTTTTCCTTTTAGCCCAATCTCAATCCTCAACTCTTTCGAGCAAATTAATTCTTCCAAACAGTTTTTCCATTCACTTGGACTATCACAAAGGTAACCATTCTTTCCTTCTTTTACGATAGAATTATTCACTCCAACAGGAGAAATCACACTTGGAATTTTTAGCGCCATATATTGCAAGGCTTTGAATCCACATTTGCCATTTGCCCACTCATTGTCAACGAGTGGCATCACTCCAATTTGAAACTTTGCCAAATCTTCTATTTCCGAATTTTTGTTCCATTTTACAAAACGCAAAGAATCGAAACTAAATTCTGGAGGGTGATTGGAAATAATTGTAAATGTGAACGTATGCTTTTTTTGTAATTCTTCAATAACAGGGATTAATTCTTCCAAATAAGAAAGTGTGGTATGCGTTCCTGTCCAGCCAATATTAACAGGCGTACTATCTTGATTACATTCAATGTTATGCACGTTCACCAAGTCAATTGTTGTTGGAATAACAATTACATTCTCGTTGTATTGCAGAGCAAATTCTTTAAGAAAATCATTTCCAACAGTAATTTTATCTGCCCACTTGATAATTTTATTGACTTTTCCGTAGTTTTTTAATCTATGGAATTTTGCATTCTGCTGACTATAATTCGGCAACCAAATTGCATCATCAAAATCGTAAATGTATTTCCTACGGAAAACTTTAGCAATCATCCATTCAAAAATCGGTGGACCAATCATGGAAGCTTCCCTGTGAATAAAAATAAAATCGTACTTACGCAATGAGAACAAAAGAATAAATCGTCTAAAAAAAGAACCTAAAATACCCAATGATTTCTTTAAAAAAGAACCTTGACTATAGATTTCCGACCATGTTTTATCGGACAAAAAAGAATGCGTATCAATCTCAAATCCTTTTTCAGTTAGAAGATCAAAATACTGTTCAAAACGAAAACGCTGTGAAGGTGCCTGTCCAAAGGGGTAAGGAGTTAAAAATAGAATTTTTTTACTCATAAATCGCTTTATAAACACTAAGATAACGTTTTACGCCTTCTTCCAATGAGAAATATTTTTCAGCCCCTTCTATTGCCTTCGTTTTATCAAAACTAGCGGGAGAATTAATCATTTCTTGGTAAGATTCAATGGTACATTCAGGAACAACACTTCCTGCGAAAGAATTCTCTACAATTCCATCCGTATCTCCGACTCCAGCATTACAGACCAAAGGAACTCCCATTGCCATTATTTCACCTTGTTTTGTGGGAGAAGATGCTTTCTTTGAGAATGTTGGTCGAATAAAAAAGATGGATGAATTAAACAAAGAAATGTACAAAGGAACATCTTTGTGCAAAGAAGAATGAACGATAATATCTGTTTCTGAAATCCCTTTTGCAGTTGCTTCAGACAATATTTTATTTGGTTGTTCGCCGGTTACAAATAAGAATCGAGCATTTATTTTTTTTCCTTTAGTACTTTAAAATAATCCAACATTTCAGAAAGCATGTACCAAGTTCCGATTGAACCGACGTAGCCAAGAATATAAGTCCCTTCCACTATTTCAAGTTCATTTCTAGCATTCTCTTGGTTCTCAATTTTCAGTTTCGTTGTATTAAATAATTCTAAATCAACACAACAAGGAATAACCTTAATTTTTGGTGGATTATTTTTAAAAAAAGACCATGATTCTATTTCATTTTTCCCGTTTTCAGTCAAGGAAATTGTATAATCTGCTTCGGAAAAAAATTGTTTTTCTTTTCGTTTAAAAAAGTTGTAAATTTTATTAAAAATAGGATTCGCAAGACTCCAAATCTCCCCTTCTACTCTTTCATCAGCCCAAAAACCACGCATGTCAAAAATAAATTTGACATTTTTCTTTCGTTTTAGCTTTAATCCAACAAGCGCTGAAATATAACTTCTACAGTGCGTGTGGTCAAATTGATGTTTTTCGTGAAGATAAAAAGCGACTTTTTTCATTTTACGCACCTGTTTCAACGTATTTTTCAGTCCTCCTTCAGCAGCATAATCTTGAGGATGCCAGTGAATGTTCGCTGATTTGCAAATCTCCGCAATGTGTTTTCGATACTTTTTAAAACGATCTGGTTTCTCAAAGCTCACCAAATGAATGGAATACCCTGCTTTTGAAAGACCTTTCAAATAGGGCAATACTTGCGATTGACCGAGAGGGTCAGTCATTCCGTCGTAGGATAAGTATAAAACTGTTTTAGACAATGTATCTCATTTTATAGCAAAGATAAGTTTTTGTTTTGTAAGTTTTAGCATTCTGTTTAAAACAGATGAGGAATTAAGAACAACAACACCTTTGCAACGAATCATTCTCCGAGTAATAAAAAGATGTGACTAATTCAATCATCGTCAAGGTGTCCTACAACTAGAATAACAAAAGAGATCAAGTGATTTACCGAACATTATTCATTAATTTTATATCTTGCAATAAAAAACAATGTTTAGAACATTACTCATTCCTTTCTGCTTCTTTATTTTGAGTACTTCTTCATTTTCTCAAGAATTTCAGGGGATAATCGAACAGTATAAAGATTCTTCAACTTATAAAATTGTGATAAAAACACAAAACTATAACGGCACAGAAGATATCGTTTTAGACAATCTCACCATTAAATTCAAGGAAGGTGAAACGAAGGTGTACTATATTAGATACGGAGACATGCTGATTTCCAGTGTCACCATTCCTTATTCTGTGCTGGAACGTTTTGTCGAATTTGAAAAACAAGTAAACGCATTAGCGTGTGAGAAAGATGGGTGTACAGTTTCTATTTTATTTAATGACGGTATAACGAAGAAAGTCATTCCTATCGACCTCCTCAACGAGGAACTGGTATCCAGTTTAATGATCTAATTGAGACAAGAGGATTAATTCTCATTAACTTAGCAAATGAATTCTCACTAAACATATATGAATCGTTGCCTTCAATTGGCAAAATTAGGGCAAGGAAATGTCGCTCCAAATCCAATGGTCGGTGCTGTAATTGTTCACAATGACGAAATCATTGGAGAAGGTTACCATGAAAAATTTGGTGAACCGCACGCTGAGGTGAATGCCATCAATTCTGTTCAAGATAAATCTTTACTCAAAGAGGCTATGATTTATGTTTCACTCGAACCCTGCGCTCATTTTGGAAAAACTCCTCCTTGTGCAAATTTAATTGTAACACATCAATTCAAAAAAGTAATCATTGGAAGTAGAGATCCACATTCTAAAGTGGATGGAAAAGGTGTTCTTATCCTCAAAAAAATAATATCGATGTGATTACAGGTGTTCTGAAAGAAAAATGTGATGAACTAAACAAAAGATTCTTTACTTTTCACAAAAAAAAACGACCTTTTGTAGTTTTAAAATGGGCAGAAACAGAGAATGGAAAAATAGACAACGGTGGCAACAAGAATGAAGTCACTTGGATTACCTGCCCAGAAACTCAAGTACTGGTCCATCAAATGAGAAAAGAAAATCAATCCATTCTTGTTGGAAAAAACACTGTGAGAAATGACAATCCTTCATTAACCTTAAGGAAAGTTCTCGGTAGAAATCCTGTCCGAATTGTCCTTGACAGCAAAAAAACTCTTGATTCAAATAGAACTATTTTCAATAACGAAGCGAAGACGATTATTCTGAATACAGAACAATCTTTGGTCTTCAAAAATAATGAATGGATAAAAATAGACATTCTATCCCCAGAGAATATTCTTGAAGCAATTTACAAGCAGAACATCGATTCAATTCTCATTGAAGGAGGTCGGGCGACTTTACAATCTTTCATTGATGCGGATTTATGGGATGAAGCGCATATTTTCATTGGAAATAGAAAATTTGAAATCGGAACGAATGCACCAGAATTAAATCACAAGCCCTTATTCAGTGAACTTTTTTTTCAAGACAAACATTTATTCTTCAAGAATAAAAAGTAGATTTAATTCAGATAACTCCCCCTATTTTACCTCATATTTGTATATTGCAAATAAAAAAATATGACAATTCATCCGCTCAATTCAGGAAATTTCAAACTCGATGGTGGAGCAATGTTTGGCGTTGTTCCGACAACACTTTGGCAAAGAACAAATCCAGCAGATTCTAACAATATGTGCGATTGGTCCATGCGTTGTTTATTGATTGAAGACGGTGACAAACTAATTCTTGTAGATACCGGAATTGGAGACAAACAATCGGAGAAATTTTTCTCTCATTACTATATGTCAGATGAAAACAGCTTAGAACCCAACTTGAATAAATTAGGATTTGGATTGGATGAAATTACCGATGTTTTTTTAACACATTTACACTTTGATCATTGCGGCGGTGCTATTCAGTGGAACAAAGACCGTACAGGATTAGACACTGTTTTTAAAAATGCAACTTATTGGAGTACTGAGTCACATTGGAAGTGGGCAACCGAACCAAATCCGCGTGAAAAAGCATCTTTTTTAACGGAGAATATCATGCCGATTCAAGAAAGTGGACAGTTGAAATTCATTGAACGAAACGGAGATTTCACCAAGAATGTTTTTAACAACTTCGATGTTCTTTTTGTGGACGGACATACAGAGAGCATGATGATTCCTCACATTCACTACAAAGATCAAACATTGGTTTTTATGGCTGATTTATTGCCTAGCGTCGGACACATTCCTTTACCTTACGTTATGGGTTATGACACTCGACCATTATTAACGCTTTCGGCAAAAGAAAAATTTTTATCGACTGCTGCCAATGATGATTTAATTCTATTTCTAGAACACGATTACCACAATGAGTTATGCACCGTTCAAAACACTGAAAAAGGCGTTCGTTTAAAAGATACTTTCTCATTTAACGATTTATTTTAAACTTTTTTTGTATTTTCATTCATTCAAACAAACTACCATGGACAAATATCTACTCGAAATTCTAAAAGCTGTAAACACGATTATCATTCCTGGACTCGGTGCATTATCGATTACCAACAAAGAAACAGGAGAAATTATGTTTATGCCCTATCTTAAACACGACGATGGTCAATTGGTTGCCCATATTGTCGAAAAAGAAGGCATGGATGAAAACGAAGCCAAAAATTTAATTGCAAAATATGTTCGAGAAATTCTAGCAGAATTAGACAAAGGTGAAGAATATACGATGTATAAATTCGGTGCTTTTATCAAGAATGGTGACGATGTAGATTTTAAAAATTGGAATGAAATTAAATCTTCCGAAGAAAATATTTACATCCCCCCAACTTCTACAAAAGAAGAAGTACAAGAAACACCTAGAATAGATGAAACAACAACGGCAGAAGCAATTGAAAAACCTGCTAAAAAAGTTACTGAAGAAAAGACCGAAAAAATAGAAGATAAAGTCGTTAAACCTATCGTTGTACCCATTCCAGAAAAAAAACCTGTTGTTTCTAAAGAAATTCCGATAGACAAAAAGGAAGAACTCGATTCCAACAAAGAAAAATTAAATCGATTAAAAAAAGAAGCTCAAAAAGAATCTAAAAAGAAGAAAAAAGGGGCTGGCTTTTGGATTGGAATTCTACTTCTTATTCTCTTATTGGGTGGAGGAACCTATTTTGGACTCAACTACGATACACTCAAGGATAAGATCCCATTCTTGACCCAAGAAGAAAAAACATACGATATTGACGAAATCATTGAAGAAACAAAAAAAGAACTTACCGAAATAGAGGAAGAAAAATACGAAGAATCTGTAGAACAAGTTGAGGAGAATGCTGAAAACAGTCTAAACAATGAAGAGTCATTATCTGAAAATGAGATGGTGATGACAGAAAATGAAGAATCGACAGAGAGTAAACCGAAGGAAGAACCTGAAACAGTTGTAACTGAAAAAGAAGTAACTCTCACTCCACCCTCAACATCTTCTTCTGGACAATATAAAATCATTATAGGAGCTTTTTCTTCTTTAGAGAATGCAGAACGGCAAGTTAGCCAGTTAAGTGCAGAAGGTTACTCTGCATCAATTAAATCAGGAACGACATTACATAAAGTAAGTATTCAATCATTTGCAACTTCAAGTGATGCAAAAGCAGCACTGAAACAAATCAAAGAAAAATATCCACATGCGTGGATAGATAAATGGTAGAACAGATTCTGATACTTCGCACTTCGCACTTCGACACGTTTCGATAAACTCAACGGAGTCAGCTCAGTACTCAGTTAATTGCTATCAAAAAATATAGTCACAAAAAAAGCCATTCATGAAAACATGAATGGCTTTTTTAAAATTATATGTTATCTCTAATTAGATTTCTGCGCTTGCTGTTGGAAATTTGCGGTCAATTTTCTTAAATAAACCTTGCAATACTTTCCCTGGGCCAACTTCAACAACTTCTTCAGCTCCATCAGCAATCATCGCCTTCATGGTTTGTGTCCAACGAACTGGAGACGTCAATTGTTTTACTAAATTTTCTTTAATTTCAGTAGGATCGACAACCGCTTTCGCGACAACATTTTGATAAACGGGACAGATTGGCTCTTTAAATTCTGTTGCTTCAATTGCTGCATCCAATTCCTCACGAGCTGATTCCATTAACGGAGAATGAAAAGCTCCACCAACAGGTAAAATTAACGCTCTTCGCGCACCTGCTTCGGTTAATTTCTCACAAGCTTTCTCCACAGCAGGAAATGCACCTGAAATAACCAATTGTCCTGGGCAATTATAATTTGCTGCAACTACAGTGCCGTCAACTTCAGCGCAGATTTTCTCTACAACCTCATCTTCCATTCCAATGATTGCTGCCATCGTTGATGGTTCACTTTCACAAGCCGTTTGCATTGCTAAAGCACGTTTAGATACAATTCTCAAACCATCTTCAAAACTCAATGTTTTATTTGCAACCAATGCAGATAATTCACCCAAAGAATGACCTGCAACCATATCCGGTTGAAAAGAATCGCCCAAACACGCTGCAAGAATTGTTGAATGTAAAAAAATGGCTGGTTGTGTTACTTTTGTTTGCTTCAATTCTTCTGCTGTTCCGGAGAACATGATTGAAGTGATGTCAAAACCAAGTATCTCATTGGCTTGATCAAACATTTGTTTTGCAACATCATTATTATCGTAAAGGTCTTTACCCATTCCTACGAATTGAGCACCTTGACCTGGAAATACATAAGCTTTCATAAATATCAATTTTGCACAAAAATAATCAAAGATGTGAGAATAGAAAATTGGGCACAAAAAAAACCCGGTACTAAGACAAGCTCAGTAACCGGGTTTTAAAATTAATCTAATTTTATGTTATTTGATAACAACTCTTTCTACGATAGATCCGTTTTCGTTAGAAACTTTCACCATGTAAACTCCAGTACCGTTTGAAGACAAATCGATAGTTGTTGAAGCGTTAGCAGAAGTTGAATAAACAACGCTACCAACCATATCATAAACTACGATAGTGTTCTCTGTATTGTTAGTATTAGAAACAGTAATCACACCTTCAGATGGATTAGGATAAACAGAAACTCCTTCTAAAGAATTCTCACCTAAACCAATTGTAGCTGGATCTTGAACCACCATACGAACCGCAGATGCAACACCATTTGTATATGATTGATCATTTGGAATGTAAATCATAGAACCTAAAGATGGTTGAGCAACTCTTTCATCATTCAAGATAGAGATGTCTGTAGAGTTACCGTTAGAAATCAACTCAACAGCAGCATAGTATGTACCAGCAGCTAAAGATGGTTGATTTGAATAAGGGAAATTAATTTCAATAAATCCATTCGTTACATCAGTTGCAGTAACTACATAAGAGTTCGTGATAAACATTGGAGTAATCGTACCTGCCAACATACTAGCAGTATCAATGATTTGACCATAAACCTCTGCTCCAGCAACTGTAGTTGAAGAAATCAACGCTTTGATAGAATAGATTGTTGCAGCATTATTGAAACGGTATTTCGCAGCAATGATTAAGTTATCTGCAGCATCTGTGAAAGACGCAGTTCCCATTGCAGAAATAACTCCACCTGCAGGATAAACATCAATACCATCAATAGAATACTCCCATTGAGTTACTTCCATTGTTCTTTGACCTGTATTGTCACCGAAATCAGCACCACCTGATTGCTCACCGTCAGAAACAGCCGTATAATCAATTACATAAGTTCCAATTGGTAAAGCTGGAGTTTCAACTGAAGAAACTATTTCAGTAGAATCAGACTCGATTAAAGCTAAATTTGCTGTATAAGAAAATGCAGCACCTGCCTCAACAGAAGTAACCACAACATTTGCTGCATCATTCACACCAAAGTTATAAATTTGAGCACCAACTTCCCAGTTTGTTCCAACTTGATCAACAGGAGTACGTCCGTACTCAACACCTTCATTCGCTGACTCAACGATAAAAGCAGACATCATTTGAATATCATCATTTGGTTTTTCAATGATTACTACATCATCAATTGCCCAGAACCAAGCCCAGATATCATTATCATCATAAGTGAATTTCACTTTAACAGTTGCTGAATTTCCTGCCACTGCAGAAATATCGATTACTGTTTCGATAGTCATTGCTGTAGACTGTTCTCCATCGTAAATTCCAATAACATAACCACTTTGATCTGAAATTAAGTAATCTGTCCAAGTAGCTCCGTCATCACCAGAAACACTTACTGTTCTTGTATCATTCCACCATCTGAAATTATGTTGGAACTTTAATACAACATTTGGTGTTGTTCCTAGAGTCGTAATTGTTGCAGAAGTCACTTCAGAATGAATAATAGAACCATCGTTATCAGTTGTATTGTTAGCATCAGAGTTTACCATTAAAAATCCGTTTGCTACAGTAGTAGAAGCAAAAGGTCCATTTGTTGGAATTGCATCTGTTCCGGTGATTTGCTCCCAACCAGTGTTTGCATTAGCTCCAGTTCCAGTATTAACAACAGTCCATTGAGCCATAGATGAGAAGTCATCAGACCAAAGCACAGTTGCTTTTTCCATAGGAATTTGGTTAACCATTGTTGCTTCCTGCAACATGTTACCAGATCTTGTTACAAGAGCAGTATTCTCTTGTGCGTTTGCCGTAGCTAAAACAGCCAATGACAAAATACTTAAGTAAATTTTTTTCATAATTGTTTAATTAAATTTAATACTTTCAAATGTAAAGTTAAATAATTTATTTGAATTTATTTATAATTGAGTGCAATAAATTATTGCAATTCTTGGATACTTAACGTCTTTAAACAATCAAAGGTTGGTTGTCCTATCTCTATTTCTTACGCGTAAAACCATTTCTCACCATAAAATCTACTCCAAGCTGTACACCATGACGATAATCTTTGGTTAAAATATCTATGGAATTAGAATAAGTTCCTGTTAACAAAGGGGCTTCAGGTGCAATTTGTTGAATTTTAATTGACTTTGGTAAGTTATTGATAAAATCTATAGAATCATTGTACTTTTTATGATTGCTCTCAAAACAAGTTTGGAGATTCTGGTTAGACCGATAAACGTATGCCCCTAGGTAATCTGGCCAAGACTGGGACACTTTTAAATCTTTCGGGCTTGTTCGAATAATAACGAGATCTGTTGCACCTGCCTCAACCGCCTTCTGAACAGGTAAAGCATCAGACCAGCCTCCGTCCATGTATTCTTTTCCATGTAAAAGATGTTTTCCTTTGGTTACAAAAGGCAATGTACAAGAAGCGATTACGGCATCCATCCAGTTTTCTTTTTCAGGACTAAAATATGTTGCTTGACCAGAATCGATTCCAGTCACTACAATCGAAACGTCTTTATTCAATGTGTTCTCTATCGCTTTAGCAACATCAAAGGGGACTTTTTCATCAGAAACAACATTAAAGTAATCAAGATTCATCAAAACTTTTCGTTTCAATAATCGATTATAACTCATGAATTCTTTCTCACTTGCTAAATATTTTGTTGCTTCAAAACAACTCCCGTATTGTTCACTTAAATAATAAGACAGAGCAATTGCTCCTCCAGAAACAGCATAATAGGCTTCAAACGGATTGTATTGGAATGCTAGAAACGCATCAATAACTCCAGCACTGAAAGCAGTACGAAATCCTCCTCCTTGAATGATTAGTGTTTTCATAAAAATTAAACATTAGAGGCTTGAATTCTTCTTCATTTCCCTCAACCATAGAATAGCTTTTTCTCGAGAACTAAAATTTTTCGTTAATGGAGGTGGTTGATATATTCTAATGTAAAAATCAGCCATCATTTTCATGGCGAAGTTACCGTGTAATAATGCTAATGCGATTCTATTCTCATAATGTTCTGGCTCAACACTGGTTTCCCTTGCGCTTTTGGTTAAATCAACATTCTTGCCGACTTCAAACAGAACGCTATACGGTTTACCGTTGGATACAATCTTATTCGCTGCTCTAATTTCTAAAACATCTTCACGGGTAAAATCTGCATAATCATCTACTTTGCAGACTATTATATGCTCATCGACTTTAGTCAACACAGCAACAGATGTTTTTATTTTATCCTCAAGTAGCATATTCTATCGACGAATATAGCTTTTTTTTAAGATTAAGCACAAAACAAATCTTAAATATCATCAATAAGTAATCGCATAACGCTCACTGATAAAAGAAATAAATGTTTATCAAAAAATGATAAGAATCATGAATAGTTTTAGACTGCAAACAACGAAAAGAATTAGATATATATCTACCTTTGTGCAACATAATAAAAAACCAAACATCATGGTAAAAACAGCAGAAGACGCCGTTAAGATTATTAAAGACAATGATCGCGTTTATATTCACGCAGCAGCTGCAGCACCACAAGCATTAATCAATGCACTTTCAGCAAGACATGGAGAATTAAAAAATGTTGAAATTTGTCATTTGCATACAGAAGGAGATGCACCATACGCAAATCCAGAATACAAAGACAGTTTTCACGTCAACTCTTTCTTTATTGGGAAGAATGTTCGGCACACATTGGCCGCAGGAAATGGTTCTTACACTCCTGTTTTCTTGAGTGAGTTACCTATTCTCTTTAAAAGAAACATCGTTACTTTGGATGTAGCATTGATTCAAGTTTCCCCTCCGGATAGACATGGTTATTGTTCATTAGGTGTGTCTGTAGAGGCTACGCTTGCTGCAATTGATAATGCAAAACATGTCATTGCTCAAATCAATCCGAAAATGCCACGTGTACATGGTGATGGAATCATACATATATCAGAATTGAATACGGTAATTGAACATGAAGCAGAAATTCCTGAATTATTTTTGAGTGAACCTTCTGAAATTGAGGAACAAATCGGTTTGCACATCGCTGGTATTATTGAAAATGGAAGTGCTCTGCAAATGGGAATTGGAAACATTCCAAATGCAGTTTTATCACAATTAACGAATCATAAAAACTTAGGAATACACACCGAGATGTTTTCTGATGGTGTGATTGATTTAATTCTCAACGATGTAATCAATGGAAATGAAAAAGGCATTAATCCTGGTAGAGCATTGGCAACATTCTTAATGGGAACAAAACGTCTTTATGATTATGTGGACGACAACCCTTATGTTGAGATGCGTGAATCTGATTACGTAAATGATGTAGCAATTATCAGACAAAATCCAAAAATGGTTGCGATTAATTCTGCGATAGAAATTGACGTTACCGGACAGGTTTGTGCGGATTCAATTGGTTCAAGAATGTATTCTGGTGTTGGTGGACAAATGGATTTTATCCGAGGAGCATCATTGAGTGATGGTGGAAAAGCAATTATCGCATTACCTTCACAAACAAGCCGTGGAGTGAGTAGAATTGTTCCTTTCTTAAATAAAGGTGCTGGAATTGTAACCACTCGTGCTCACGTTCATTACGTAGTAACGGAATACGGTATTGCTGATTTATACGGAAAAACAATTAAGCAACGTGTGAAAGCATTGGTGGATATCGCACACCCAAACCATCAAGAAAATATTGCGAAATCTTATTTTGATGCAGGGATATAAAATTTTAACAGTAGGGGTAGGTCAAAAAAATAACAGTAGGGGCAGGTCGTTTTAAATAACAGTATGTGGCGTTAAATAAAAAACAGTAGGGGCAGGTCGCGTTATATAACAGTAGGGGCAGGTCCAAAATATAACAGTAGGGGCAGGTCGCGACCTGCCCCTACTGTTATATTCAATCTATAATGTATCGTCTAATAAATCATCATTCGACATTTTACTGTTTGGATCTTTTGGGTCTGGACCATATTGATTTGCACCGACATCTCCTTTTTTGGCATACAAAACAATCATATAAATTGAGAATCCAAGAATAACTATACCCATCAATACTACAACAATAGAACCTATACTTAAAAACATAATTATACCTGCCAGAATTAGAGCCGCGTAATACGCAATGAGTAATGTTCCCGGTTTATTGATATCATGTAATCTTCTAACTGATACAGCAATTGTAGGAATCAAAACAAAAAGGTTATAAATAGATCCTAAAACTCCATTGTGATTTATTTCATCTCCAACCTGCAATCCTAAAACCGTATCAATAATTCCTAATATCATTGATATAATAATATTGAACAAAACGAACATCCAAAATTCCTTTCTTCTTGCTCTTCCTGAAAATGTTGCGTAATTTTTAATGACTTTTAAATACCATTCCATAATTTGTAGGTTTTAGTTAATAATATTTTGTGAATATATAAAATTATTAATGCTTCAGTAACTCAATAATTGGCTTCCCTGTCAAAGCAGGTCGTTTTAAATAACAGTAGGGGCAGGTCAAAATATAACAGTAGGGGCAAGGTCACGACCTGCCCCTACTGTTATATTCAATCTATAATGTATCGTCTAATAAATCATCGTTCGACATTTTACTGTTTGGATCTTTTGGGTCTGGACCATATTCATTTGCTCCTTTATCACCATCGGTTACGGCTAAAATAAAGTTATAAATTGGAATCAAAATAAACCACCCACTTTTCCCAACATCATGCATTCTACGAACTGCTACAGCAATTGAAGGAACTAAAACAACCAATGAATAGATTGTCGAAATCAATCCGTATCCTGATCTCATATCATAAGTACCTACTTGCATATCAATAAAAGTAAAAACAATAGAAATGATAAAATTAAAAAGGATAAACATCCAATACTCTTTTCTTCGAGCTCTTCCTGAAAATGTTGCGTAATTTTGAAGTACTTTTAAATACCAATTCATAATTTGTAGGTTTTAGTTAATAATATTCTGTGAATATACAAAAAACATTTTAGTGCTTCAATAACTCAACAATTGGCTTCCCTGTCAAAGCATTTGGCATTTGCACATAAAGTAGTTGAGACAATGTTGCTGAAATGTCTGTTATTTCAATCTTACGATAAATTTCTTGAGCAGAAACATTTTCGCCATACCATAGCAATGGAACTTGCGTGTCATAATTAAATGCAGAACCATGACTTGTTCCTTTATGTGCAGATTCTGTATCGGAATATTTTGGCAAAAAACCGGGTTCAAGAATAAAAATGATATCTCCACTTTCTGCATGATGATAACCTTTTCGAACCATATCCATCCATTCATCATCTACGGCAGATGAATACAATTGTTTAGCCGTAAACACACGTTTTACATTCTCCCAACTTTGCACATTCTCACGAATAAACTCAACAACCTCGTCATAATCAATATCATTGTCAGACAATGATTTTCTATCGAGGTAAATATTCATATTATCCACAGAAAGAATACAATCAAACCCAAATTTCTGTTCTAAATCGGTTCTCAATTGGGTAAAATGTTCATCCATAAAGAAATAACCTCCTGGTAAATTCTTATCTACCAGATATTGAGGCACTGGAACAACCGCATGGTCAGCTGTAAGGAAAAGTGTAAATTCTCCCTTCCCTACTTTCTTTTCAAGTTCTTCGATTAATCTTTTAATTTCTAAATCCAATCGCAGATACATGTCTTCAATTTCCACAGAATAAGGTCCAAACGCATGTCCAGCCAAATCGGGTGTAGAATAGCTGATGCAAAGCATATCCGTTTGATTGTCTTTTCCTAAATCTTCCGCATCAATCGAAGAAAGCGCGAAATCTGTTAAGAAAGTATTTGAAAATGGTGTATAAACGAAAGTTTCATATTGAAGCATTGCATCTTTACCTTCCATCATTTTTGAAAGATTGTAAGGGAAAACCGGTGCTATTTTACCCGGTAATAAATGTTCATACGGAGAATTATCCGGTTCACTTTCTGTATATTCTGAAATATCGAGTAAGGTATTCCACTCTCCCTGCATGTATTTCTCAACTTGTTTTTTACTGTTAAAATCATTGACCCATTTTGGCAATTCATTCATAAAATAAGAACTCGTTATAAATTTACCCGTTGCGAAATCGTACCAGAATGAACCATCAGAGAGGTGTCCTCCGGGAAGAATCGCTCCTCTATTCTTAATTGACATGGAAATTACTTTTGCATTAGGATAGGTTAATTTCAGTTGGTCGGTTATCGTGTTTGCTTTTAAATTCTTTGGAGAATAATAACCGTAAGCGGATGTTGTTCCCACTGGAGTAACGGTAGAATCTGTTACACAATTCACTTCTTTTCCAGTTGTTCTGTCGTACCAATCATTTGCAACAATTCCATGATTGCTTGGAGTTGTACCTGTATAAATCGAAGCGTGACCTGGTCCTGTGTAGGTCGGAATATAGTTGTATTGTGTATTCCTGCAATTTGTGCCTTCACTCATTAACTTCTTGAAACCACCTTCACTGTATTTAGAATAATATCGATAAATGTAATCGTAACACATTTGGTCAACGACAATTCCAACAACGAGTTTGGGAGAATCTTTTTGTTGTCCAAAAGAAAAGACTGTTGATAAAATAAATATGGAAGTTATGAGAATTTTCATTTGATTTTTTTGAGTAAAAATAGTAAATTAAGTGGGAAAGAAGGTCGTTTGAGTTTTGAAAAAATGTTTAATAACGATTAATGTCCGATAAAATATTGCATACATTAGAGTTAAATCTTTCTTTACTTTTTTCCATTGCCGAAAAAAGTAACAATTTATGCTGAGCGTAGTCGATGTGAAAGGTCTAGTGCTGTCATAAACATTTTTATTTATTGTAATGATTTATTAATTCGAAGCGAAATCTAAAAGTGCGTGGCCTGTCGAAACACTTAGAAGTATGATATAGATAAAACCTGTATTTTTATCGGACACTAATGTTTAATTACCTATTCATAAAAGCGTAGAATAAGACAAAAAAAAGAGTGAAGTAGTCCTAAAACTCTTCACTCTATTCTATTCACAGTTCTTTGTATTAATGAATCACAATCAATTTCACTGGTGTTGAAACGAAGTTATCATTTACAATTTGAATCGTATAGAAACCTTGAGGCAATATGCTTACATCAATGTTCATTTGATTCGTTTGTGTATTAATTTTTTCATTAATCACCAATTTTCCAGATTGATTATAGATTCTCAATTCTCCCGAAGATAACACTTGAGAAGTACTTATCGTTACGATATCATTTGCAGGATTTGGAAAAGTTTTCACTTCTATTTTATTTTCCTGAATTCCAGAATTATTGTCCACATTGTATGAAATTGCAAAATCATCGAAGAAAAAACCATTTTGTTTTACACCCCCGTCTGATTCCAAGATAAAACGCACTTTGATTATTTGTCCAACATAGTCACTTAAACTAATCTCTTCGAGCACCCAATTATTTTGCGTTCCTTGGTAAACAGGCTCTCCATCTGGTTGTACAGAGCCATTCGCAGAAGATCCAGTTGATGTATAATTCCCACATTGACCAATCCATGTATTACCACCATCCGTAGAAACTTGGAATTGACAGTAATCATAACCTGCTTCAATCTCCCATTTTGCATAAAATGAAACTTGTGCAGCAGTAGAGTTTGTTAAATCGATATTTTGAACCAACTCATAGGTTTTATTTGCATTGTTTGGGTAATCAGAAGTTGGGCTATCCGCAAAACTTTGACTTGGAGAATAAAATTCTGTAGAAGTTAATCCCCAATTCCCTGACCAATTTATTATTGACGAAGCATCATCTTGAAATTGAATTGGCAATGAGCCGTATGTTTTTATAATTGTATCTCGTTTCGTCCAAGTTGGGTAAACAGTTTTTAGTACATATTTAATTTCATCTCCAAATTGAATAGATGGGTCTAAAACATAAGAAATTGTTCCAGAAGCCGTTTGTTTTATTGCCAAATTATATGGAACATCTGCTCCAACCGATTGAATATTCGTTAATGGATCAATAGAAACAGTTATCACACCATCTACTAGACCTAAACGCTGAACATCGTGGTTAAAAACACCCGTTGGAGTTGCTATCGTTCCTGGGTCAGTTTCTTTCACAGTTAAATATAAATGTGTTATGTGTGACAAGATCATATTCGGCCATACCATATCTTGACAAGTTGAAATCACTTCCGAAGGAGAAGGCCAAAATGCCGTACCAACTTCTGGAGTTATTGCAAAAATGGTGTCTTTCTGCCCAACCCCATTGTCTACTTTATACATATAATCATCCGAATCTCCCGACGCTGGGTACAAACCTGAACTTTTAACATTGGAATAACCATTGTAAATAGCCATGTGAGAAGAATATTCATTAAAATAATCATGATGATCAGCAAATTCAGTGCTTGTTGTCCCAATAGGAAAGAGTAACAACTTACCGTGTGAATGCGCATTAAATGCTGTTGTAAACCCTTTATTTTCAACTAACCATTGAATTGCTTGAGTTTCTGGTTCAGAAAAAGCACTTGTACCTGGATATGTATCATTATTCACATCAGAACTAACCCCAGTTGTATTCCAACCGTAAGAATAATTTCTATTTAAATCAACCCCTGGATTCGTAGTTCCCACATTCCGTTTATTTTTTCGATGCATTCCACCTCCATTTGGGTCAGTTGTTTCGTTTTGGATGTATCCATCAGGATTAATACAAGGAACGAAATACATTTCAGTATTATCGACTAGAAACTTAATCTCTTCGTTAGTTGCATAATTCTCAAGTAAGTACCACATATAAAAAATCGTTTCTGACAAGCTCATAGGTTCACGTGCATGGTGAATAGCCGTATATAAAACTTTAGGTTCTGCACTTTCATCTGTATTTGGATTGTCAGATATTTTCACATGATAAATTGGTCTTCCTTCCCAAGTTTGAAAAGTTGAAATCGGAGTTTTAACAGATATCAAGTTAGGATACTGAGTTGCCATATCATCCAATTCGCTCAACATTTCAGCATAGCGATACATTCCCGCGTAAGAAGATGCACTCGTTTCAAAATTGACCGGAGGTGTTGGTAAGAAAGAGATTCCACCGCCAGACCCTGAGCATGTAGCATTCTTTGCTTGTGAAACTGATTGCGCAGCTTGATTTACATAGAATGCTTTTACATCTTCGATTAATATTTCGAAAGAAACATTGTTCTCACGAAGAATTTGAATTTGTTCTTCTGAAAAGTCTGTAATTAAAAAGGTATTGTCTTTTCTTGTACCGTGATCTACAGGTAATCCTAATTCAGCTAACCTTTGCAAGTCGGCATTTGTTGAATAGATTTTAACTTTAGAATAATTCTGTGTTTGGGCAAAAGATATTGCAGAAATAAATGCAAATACCATTAAAAGGAGAGTTTTATTTTTCATCGTTTCATTATATAGTTGATTGCAATCTACAAAAAAAAGATGGACAAAGAATACTCTCATTGACCCAAAAAGAATGCACTCTTGTATTTCTATACATATTTAACCACCGATTTTAACACTTTATCATTTTAAATATGCCGTTCATACAATAATATTCTGTATTCATCAGAAACAGGCTACTTTTATCTTAAATAAAAAAGAATACAATGTCAGAAAGAAAAGTAACATTTGGAAGAATATTTTGGCCGAGCTTATGGTCTGCTCTAATCGTGTCAATTTTAGGGATTTTAATTTGGGTAATTGCAATTAGTAGTCTATTTGGAGGACTTGAACCTCCAAAAGAAATGAAAATTGATGAAAAAACAGTTCTTCACATGACTTTAGATGGTCGAATCGGTGAAAAAGGTCAATCAAAATTTAATCCTCAATCTTTTGATGTTGACGTAACATTGGGGCTATCTAGCATTTTAAATGGATTAGAAGAGGCTAAAAAGAATGACAAAATTAAAGGTGTATTCATTGAGATAGATGCTTTGAGTTGTGGATTTGCTACAGCAAAAGAAATTAGAGATGCCATCAATGATTTTGAAAAATCAGGCAAATTTGTTGTTGCATACAATAGCGGTGAAATGATTTCTCATTTAGAATACTACATTGCTTCCGCTGCAGATGAAAATTATGGTTTCCCTAGTTCTACAATGCAATTTTTAGGTTTAGGAGCAGAATTAACATTCTTCAAAAATACTCTAGATAAACTTGATGTAGAAATGCAAGTCATTCGTGGTTCTGGAAATGACTTCAAAAGTGCCGTTGAGCCATACTTCCGTTCTAGCATGAGTGATTCTTCTCGTTTACAAATTGAAACATACCTTTCTGGTTTATGGAAAGATTATCGAGATGACATTGCGAAAGATAGAAATGTTTCTTCCAAAGAATTGAATAGAATAGCAGAGAACGCATTAATTCAAAGTGTTTCTGATGCCGTAAAATACAAGTTAATCGACGAGACAAAATACAGAGATGAAGTCATTGATATCATTTCGAAGAAAGTAAAACTAGAGGAAGATAAAGAATTGAAATTGCTCAGTTTTGCAAAGTTTGCCAAGAAGAAATTCTACCAAAATCAAACTTTAATAAAAGCGGACGAACCAAACATTGCAGTAATTCTAGCACAAGGTGGTGTATCTAAAAGTGGTGACGGATTGACTTCTGATGAAATTTGTCAATTGTTTATTGATGCTAGAAACAATGAAAGTGTTAAAACAGTTGTTTTTAGAATTAACAGTCCTGGTGGAAGTGCTTTGGCAAGTGACGAAATCTGGAGAGAAGTAAAATTAACCAATGACGTAAAACCAGTGATTGTTTCAATGGGTGACGTTGCTGCTTCGGGAGGTTATTACATTGCAGCTCCTGCTACGACCATTTTTGCAGAACCAACCACAATTACCGGTTCAATAGGAGTTTTTGGCGTAATTCCTTACACTGGAGCATTGTTAGAAAATAAATTAGGATTGACTTTCGATAGAGCCTCAACGAATAAACATGCAATTATGACCACAAATCGTAAATTAACCGAAGAAGAATTGGCTGTGATTCAAGAAGGAGTCGATGATATTTATTTATTGTTCAAACAAAGAGTGGCCGATGGTCGAGGAATGACTCTTGAGCAAGTTGACATCATTGCACGAGGTAGAGTTTGGACAGGAAGAGATGCTTTAAAAGTTGGTTTAGTAGATAAACTGGGTGGAATTAAAGATGCAATTGCTTTCGCTGCTAAAAAAGTCGGAATAAAAGAAGTGAAAACTTTATACTATCCAAACGTAAAAGAGGACAAACTTGGTGAGTTGTTAGAAATGATTAATAATGAAGAAATGGAAGCAACAACTTCTACTAATGCGCTTCCTGAGTCAATCATGGAATATTATGCACAACTAAAACGATTAGAAAACATTCAAGGAATTCAAATGAGAATGCCTTACGAAGTAATTATACGATAAGTACCCTATACTACTACACGAAAGCCGTTCTTTTTTTATATTGGACTTGCAATATAATTCTGGACACTGAGTTAAGTCACGCTGCATATTTGTGATTAATCATTTCTAATTCAAATTCCTTTATTGTTTTGTAATTTAATGCTGAGTGCCTTCTATTTCGATTATACCAAGTTTCTATCC
>JAJRQQ010000031.1 GCA_024280155.1 Bacteroidota bacterium | reverse complement strand
GAGATTCTTATATCTTAGGTGCTCAAACCATTACAATGGGAGGAAATTATTCTGAATTGTTTGTTGCAAGTGGCGGTTGTGATTCAACAGTAAATTTAACTTTAACTGTAAACCCTGTAACAACGAATTCAATAACTGAAGTCGCTTGTGTATCATACACTTCTCCAAGTGGTCAAGTATGGACAACTTCAAACACTTATGTTGATACCATTTCAAATGTATATGGGTGTGATAGTATCATTACGATTGATTTAACGATTAACCAACCAAGTTCTTCTACACTAAATGAAATAGTTTGTGGTTCATACGATTTAAACGGAACTATCTATACAAACTCCGGAGTATATACGCAAGTAATTCCAAACTTTCAAGGTTGTGATTCTACAATTACATTAACCTTAGATATTACTCCAGTACCTAATACTCCAATCGCTTCTGCTGATTCAACTTATTGTGAAGGAGATGCAATGTCAGATATAACAGTTCAAACAGCAACATCTTATGATTCTTTAATTATTTCAGGAGTCGTAGATGCAACATTGCCTGGTGGACTTCCTAAATACATTGAATTCTATGCAATTTATGACATTGCTGATTTAAGTAACTACGGATTTGGTTCTGCAAACAATGGTGGTGGAACAGATGGTGTTGAATACACTTTCCCTGCTCAACCTTTAGCTGCTGGTTCTTATTTCAAAGTAGCAACCGATTCTACAAATGTTTTTACTTTCTTCGGATTCTATCCAAATGATGATGCTGGTTCTGCCGCAAATGTAAATGGAGATGATGCAATTGAATTATTTGTAAATGTTCAATCTCAACCTACAGTGATTGATGTTTTTGGTGACATTAATACAGATGGAACAGGTCAACCATGGGAATACCTTGATGGTTGGGCATACAGAAATACAAACGCAGCTCCAAACGGTGGTGTATTTAATATCGGAGAATGGTCGTTCAGTGGTCCTAATGCATTAGACGGTGCTTCTGATAATACTTCCTCTGGAAATCCTGCACCAGTAATGACTTATACATTCTCTGTACCGACATCAACTTATACTTGGTACACAGATGCAGGTTTATCCAATGTTTTTGGAACAGGTACATCTATCACTCCTGGTACTGTAACACAAACATACTACGTTACAGAAACTTTCACAGGAACTTCTACGTGTGAGAGTAGCGCAGATATGGTAACCAATACAATTAATCCATTACCTACGGTAACATTTGGCGCGTTAGCAACAATCTGTGATGATGCATCTCCAATAACATTAACTGAAGGTGCACCAGCCAGCGGAACATATTCAGGAACAGGAGTTACTTCTCCAATGTTTGACCCTTCAATTGCTGGAGCTGGTACACATACATTGACTTATTCTTTTACAGATGCGAATGGTTGTTCAGCAACTGCAACTTCTGACATTATTGTGGATGGTTGTGCGAATATCGATGAAATCTTTGCTCAATCCGTTCAACTTTATCCAAATCCATCGAATGGTGAATTTGCGCTAAGTTTTGAACAAGACAAAGCAACTGTTGTTATTCTTGACGTAAATGGTAAAGTAATCTCATCAAACGAGGTTGTTTCAAATCAAAAAATCGATGTTTCTAAACTAGAAGCAGGAACATATTTAGTTCAAGTCTCAATTGGTGGACATTCTTTTACAAAACGATTAACCGTAAAATAAACATCAAATCTTAAAATTATAAAAGCAGTTACATTTATTTGTAACTGCTTTTTTTGTGGGTTAAACTTCACTGAAAACATGAAGGAATACTAAGTATCACTGAATTTTTATTCGTTCTCATATTTTTTAATTTTTCAATTAACCTTAGTTCTCAAAAGAATTGTAACTTTATCATCACTATTATTGTCATACCCACAACTGAACTTAAATAATATGAAATATATTTTAGCAATTCTATTTTTAACAGGAACAAGTGTTTTTGCACAAGACTATTTCCAACAAGAAGTCAATTATAAAATAGACGTCACACTTGATGATGTAAATAACACTTTAACAGCTTACGAAGAATTTGAATACATCAACAATTCTCCTGATGTTTTAGAATTTATCTTAATTCACATTTGGCCGAATGCATACAAAGATGGAACTTCTGCTCTTGCTCAACAGCAATACAGAGATGGTGACGAGCAAATGCAACATTTAAGTGAAAAAGATAGAGGTTACATTGATTCTTTCGATTTTAAAATTAATGGAACTCAAGCAGAATGGGAATATCATCATCATCACGAAGATGTGCTCAAGTTAAAATTGAACTCACCATTACAACCTGGTGAAAAAATAACTGTTTCTACTCCATTCTTCGTGAAAATTCCTTCGGGAGCTATTTCTCGATTGGGGCACGTTGAACAATCGTTTCAAATCACTCAATGGTATCCAAAGCCAGCGGTTGACGACAAAGATGGTTGGCACCACATGCCTTATTTAGGGCAAGGAGAATTTTATTCTGAATACGGTTCTTTTGATGTATCCATCACACTTCCGAAGAATTACGTAGTTGGAGCAACTGGAGATTTACAAACAACATCAGAAATTCAATTCTTGGATAAAATAGCAAAAGAAACTGCTGACGCCATTGAGAATGGTAAAGGTTACCGAGAAATTGAAGGAGTGAATAATTTAGTTGATTTCCCAAAATCGAGCGAAGAAATGAAAACCATTCGTTACACACAAAAAAATGTACATGATTTTGCTTGGTTTGCCGATAAACGATATAGTGTTCTAAAAAGTGAAGTTGAACTACCTCATTCTAAACGAAAAGTAACTACTTGGGCAATGTACACACCGAAGAATGCTAAAACAAAATGGACAGATTTATGGATAAAAGCATCAGAATACCTAAATGATGCGATTTATTATTATTCATTGTGGAATGGAGATTATCCTTACAATCAAGTGACAGCTGTTGACGGTACCATTAGTGCTGGTGGTGGAATGGAATATCCAAATGTTACGGTAATTGGAAATTCAAGTAGTGCTCACGAATTAGAAGTCGTGATTGTTCACGAAGTTGGTCACAATTGGTTCTACGGACAATTAGGTTCTAATGAACGTGTGCACGGATGGATGGATGAAGGAATGAATACCTTGAACGAAATTCGTTACATGCAAACAAAATATCCAAACAATACTGCTCTTTCTGATATGATTCTTGGCGGAAAATTGCACATGGACCTTCTTTCTCATCACGATATGGCTGACATTTCTTATCGCGCAATTGCAGGATTGGGTGAAGATCAACCTATTGAGACACATTCCAATGATTTTACTTCAATGAATTATGGAATTATTATGTATCAAAAAACAGGATTGGTTTTCTTTTATTTGAAAGATTACTTGGGCGAAGAATTGTTCGACAAGGCAATGCGAGCGTATTATTCTCAGTGGGAATTCAAACATCCGCAACCTGAGGACATTAAAAAATCATTGGAAGATGCTACAGGTAAAGATTTAACTTGGATTTTTAAAGATTTAATTCAAACCACCAATCACGTTGACTATAAAATTAAACGTGTAAGAAAAACGAAGCACGGTTACAATGTTAAAGTGAAGAATGTTGGTCAAGTAGATGGTCCGATTGAAGTGAATGCGATTAAAAATGACAGTGTCGTTGAAACCGTTTGGGTTGAACAGGGATACAATATTGCGGAGGTAAAATCGTATGATGTGGACAAAATTGCCATTGACGTTACGCGTGACATTCCAGAAATGTACAGACAAAATAACCAATGGAAAATGAAAGGTTTATTTCATAAATACGAAAAACCAAAATTTGAATTTTTTATTGGAGACAATGAAGAAGATCGAACTAATATTTTCTGGTCCCCATACTTTGCTGGAAACGACTACGATAAGTTTATGCTTGGAATGGCTGTTCACAATTTCTCTGTTCCAACCAGTCGTTTCAATTACCTCATTGCGCCTGCTTATTCTTTTGGAAGAAATTTTGTTTCTGGCGTGAGTGAATTCTCCTACAATTTCTTACCCAAACAATTATTGAAAAGTTCCAAGTTTGGACTTTCTGTAAAATCGTTTAAGAATGATTCCCAATTTAAACGCAATGATTCTTACTTTATCTCTGTTGCTCCATACTGGATGGCAAAAATTGGTAATCGAGGTAATCGAAAACCTTATATGCAATACATCAAAGTGCAGAGCATCTACAAAAAAGATAAATTAGGTCCTCAACACATTGAACATGTCGGAGCTTATGTCGAATACGGGTATGAATACATCAAAACTGATCATCGTTTTACATTCAAATTACGCAATGAATATATGACCAATGCCAATTCTGCGGATGAAATGGCTCGCGTTATGGCAGAAGGAAATTACAAATATCGTTATGCAAAAAAGCCAAAAGTTGGGTAGAAATCCGTTTATTCGGTGGTCAACAGTACATTCGAAAATTCTCTGCTGCAAATGCATACCAATATTCTATGTCATTATCAGGTAGAGATGGTCGTCAGGATTTATTTGTGGATCAATATTACTTTGGAAGAAATAGAACCTCTAATATTTGGTCGCAGCAACGAGCTGAAGATATGGGTGGTTTTAAGTCTACGTCAACTTACGGTACAAGTGCAATAGGAATGGGAACTGCCAATCTTTACGTTCAACTACCATTAAAAAAACTACGTTTCATTGGTGCTTTTGCTGATTTTGGAGCATTTCATGATGGAACAACCATTCAAACGGCATACAATGTTGGGTTAGGAATTCGAATTAAAAATGTGTTCGGAATTTATTTCCCAATTGTTATGGATAACAACACCTTAAATTCTTTTGCAACGGCTAATTATACCGAAAGAATACGATTTACATTAAAGTTCAATCCATTTACTCAACCGCTAAACATCAAAAAATTAGGTTTTTAATATGAAGAAAATCAACAACATCATTTCAATTTCATTGTTTTCACTCCTACTCTTTTCTTGTGGGCAAGTTGAACCAACGGATGATATTATTGAAGTTCCAATTACAGATAATGATTCCTTGGTCGTAGAAAATCAAACAAAAGATTTAATTGAGTTAAGTAAGAACATTCTCACAGCAATCAAAGGAGAGAATTGGAGTACATTTGCTTCATACATTCATCCAATAAAAGGTGTACGTTTTTCCCCTTACGCACACATTGACACCAATAAGCAAGTCATTCTCAATATGATGGATTTTGCAACTACAATTAGTGATAAGAAATTATGGGGATTTTATGATGGTCGAGGAAACGAAATTTTATTAACAACAAAAGAATATTTTAAAGAGTTTGTTTACAATGTTGATTTTCTCAATGCAGAACAAATTAAACAAGATTCTTTAATCGGTTCAGGAAATTCTTTGAATAATTTAAAAGATGTTTATCCGAATCATCATTTTGTAGAATTCTATTTTTCAGGATTTAATCCGGAATACGAAGGAATGGATTGGCAAACACTACGTTTGGTTTTTGAAGAATATGAAAAGAACTATTATTTAATTGGGATAATTCACGACCAATGGACCATCTAAATCAGTTAAATTTTGAAGAACTCAAAGAATATTTAGATTTTAAGGTCGAGCAGTATAACACAACTAAATTCATTGAGACCGACCCTATTCAATTGCCCCATCGTTTTACGAAAAAAGAAGATATCGAAATTGTATCGTTTCTCGTATCTACGATTGCATGGGGTAAACGACCAATGATTATTCGAAGTGGTGAACGTTTATTGGAGATCATGGAACATTCTCCGTATGAATTCATACAGAATTATTCTTCCAAAGAATTAGCTTTCGTTCATCGAACTTTCAACAATATTGATTTAGATTTCTTTTTTCGAAGTTTAAAAAACATTTATGCGAATGGAGGTTTAGAAAAAGCATTCTCCCCTCACCCTGATTTTGAAGGAGTAAAAGGTCGAATTATCAATTTTAGAAACCAATTCTTAGCAACAGAACACGAAAAAAGAAGTGAAAAACATCTTTCCAATCCGGCAAAAAATTCTGCGGCAAAACGAATCAACATGTTTGTACGCTGGATGGTTAGAAAGGATAATTGCGGAGTTGATTTTGGGATTTGGAACTCTATCTCGCCATCAGAATTGTATTTACCCCTCGATGTTCATACAAGTAACAATGCAAGAGATCTTGGTTTCCTCACTCGAAAACAAAACGACTGGAAGGCTTTGGATGAAATAATGGAAGCTTTACGGAAGTTTGACAAAAATGATCCTGTGAAATATGATTTTGCGCTTTTTGGAATTGGTGCGTTTGAAAAATAGTATTTCCTTTACTTTTTTTCATCGCCAAAAAAAGTAACAAATTTATGCTGAGCGTAGTCGATGTAAAAGTCTAGTGCTGTCATAAATTAAACGACCAAAATCATCCTCAATTCTAATTGAAACAAAACTCGTCGTTCCTCCTCAAACAGTTGTTTAAATTTACGAATTTTGCGGTGTTTTGGTGCCCGCTAAATTTATGAATGCACTTTTTAGTTCTTCGTAAAAATTTTTAATTATTGCAATGATTTTTAATTCGAAGTGACGAATCACATCTTTATATTATTTAAATAAAAATGAACATTCCGAAGCGAAATCTAGAAGTGCGATGGCCTGTCGAAACAGCGGGCTGGTGGGGTGTGAATGATGAAAATCACAATAATTGCACAAAAGTGCTCCGTCATTGTGTTTACAAAACACTTCTTTTGTAGGAATTATTGATTTTCATCAGAGCGGGAGGAAGCATTGTTTCGACTTGATTTTTTCCTTTCTTTTTCATCAAGGAAAAAGGAAACAACAAATTTAAGTCATAATTTACTTTTTATTCAGAGAATTTTTATTTATTTCATTTGACTTCATGAGCTCGTAAACTCGGTTTCCATTGCCGAAAAAGTAACAAATTTATGCTGAGCGTAGTCGATGTAAAAGTCTAGTGCTGCTATAAATTAAACGACCAAAATCATCCTCAATTCTAATTGAAACAAAACTCGTCGTACCTCCTCAAACAGTTGTTTAAATTTACAAATTTTGCGGTGTTTTGGTGCCCGCTAAATTTATGAATGCACTTTTTAGTTCTTCGTAAAAATTTTTAATACTTTTTTGAATTTGATGCAAATGATCCTGTGAAATATGATTTTGCCCTTTTTGGAATTGATGCATTTGAAAAATAGTATCTTTACTCAAAAAAATCTTTGAAGTTTACCAATAGTAGCATATTATTTATAATTCTCATTGTCGCAACAGTTCTGAGAACTTACGATTTATTCAATATTCCATTTACACATGACGAATTAAGTGCACTGTTCCGGCTTCGTTTTGATTCTTTCGGAGAGATTATCGAACAAGGTGTAAAAGTGGACGGTCATCCTGCTGGAGGTCATGTTTTTCTGTACTATTGGACTAAAATATTTGGGGCAAGTCCTTGGGTTTTTAAAATACCATTTATAATCGCTGGTGTACTTTCATCGTTGTTGATTTACAAAATTGCTCAAAAATGGTTCAA
This sequence comes from Bacteroidota bacterium, assembly GCA_024280155.1. Classification (GTDB taxonomy): domain Bacteria; phylum Bacteroidota; class Bacteroidia; order Flavobacteriales_D; family Crocinitomicaceae; genus UBA4466. Next base: position 68,285 of record JAJRQQ010000031.1, on the reverse strand, counting down.
TGAAACCGTAGGGTTAATTGCTGCAAGTTATTTGGCAACTATTCAATTTACAGTGATGTACAGTCAAATCGGCCGCCCTTACATCAGCGGTTTATTCTTGACCTTACTGATGGTTTATTTCTGGACAAAATTAATCAAGTCACCTGAAAAAAACTTTTACAGAAATGGTGTATTGTTCATTCTATCTGCGACATTATGTGCTTACAATCATCATTTTAGTTTATTATTTGCCGTTGTAGTGAGTTTAACCGGTATTTTTCTTCTACCGAAGAATAAAATCTTGCCCTATTCTCTATTTGGTTTAGGTATTTTCATTTTATACCTCCCCCATCTATCGATTTTTTTCCACCAATTGGGTTACGGTGGTTTAGGTGGAGAAGATGGTTGGTTGACGGCACCTCGTTACGATTTCCTACCTAATTTCATTCATTATTTGTTCAATTATTCCACTTTCTCAATCATTGTTGCAGTGATGATCATTATTTATGGGGTTAGAAAAAATAAATTCAAGCTAACCTTTCCAAAAAAGTACTTGATATTTATCTCATTCTTTTTAATTCCTTTTTTAATCGGTTTTTATTACTCGAGAATTTTCAATCCGGTTTTACAATTCTCCGTATTGATTTTCAGCTTTCCTTACCTCTACTTTTTATTCTTTGGACATCTAAAAGAACAAAGTAGGAAGACAAACTTTATCATAGTTGGAGTCATTCTCATTGCCAATACATTCTCATTAATTTGGAACAGGCAACATTACTCCATTTTCTATCAATCGGTTTATGAGCACGTTTTAATCGACCATCAGTTAAATGAGGATAAAAACTTACCAAGAATCATTGAATCCAATCCGAGGTTTACAGAATATTACATTCAACAAGGTGGGATTGATACAAATTTCATCCGTTTTGAATCATTTGAGGACATCGCCGAATTTAAAGTTGCAATAGAAAAAATCAGTCAGACCAATGATGAACTATTTTTAGGCACATACTCTACGAGTGAGCCACGATTAGTCCCTATTATTCTTGAATATTTCCCGAAAATTAAATCACAGCACAATTATTTCTTAGGTTCAACCTATGTTTTCAGTAAGAAAATCGCCCGAAGTGCAGGTATTAAATCGGTAGATATTTTTGATATTAAACAAACGCCAAATTCTCGTTGGGAGAACATTCAAGAAAAGAATATTCAAGAAAATGGAAGTTTACTATTCGACAAAAACCTAGAATACGGTTTGGTTTACCAGAATAATTTATTCAATCTTTCGCCCAACTCTAACAATTGCATTGATATTTCCATTGAAGCAAAATCAGAGGAAGTTTTATCTGACATTCTTATTGTAGCGCAGATTAACGGAAAGAATAATGAACAATTGCATTGGTCTGGAGCCGATTTTAATAATTTTCACAGTAAAAAAGGAGAATGGAATACGTTTTATCATACGGTAAAACTATCTGACATTCAACTCGGAGAATCGCGTGAAAATTGCACCATTAAAATTCTAATTTGGAATAAAGCAAAGAAAACATTTGTAGCTAAAAATTTTAAAATACAAGTTCGTTATGGAAATCCGAAACTCTATGGGGTTTTCAGAAAAATTTAACTTTTAGGGTGACTACCGTCAAAACTCAGTCCTCACGACTCCAAACTCTAAATAATTAATACTATATTTGAAACATGAAGTTTTTGTATCCTCAATTTCTTTGGGCTTTACTTGTTTTGTTGATACCTATCATCATTCATTTGTTCAATTTCAAGCGATACAAAACGCTCTATTTCTCAAGTTTGTCCTTTGTAAAATACGTCGACCAAAAAACGAAGTCAACGCAATCGCTCAAGCATTTACTGGTTTTAATTTCAAGACTTTTAGCATTCATCTTCTTGGTTTTAGCATTTGCTCAACCCTATTTTCCATCAGAGAATGAGCAACAAACGACTTTAGAATCGATTACCTCCATCTATATTGACAATTCATTCTCAATGCAAGCAATGGGGACAGAAGGAGAATTGTTATCGCAAGCAAGAGAAAACGCACGTCAAATTATCAACGATGCTTCTCTCGATTCTCGCTTTATAATTTCAACCAATAACCTGTCAGGAAGTGAAGAAAGAATTCTATCGAAAGTAGAAGCATTGGAACAAATTGATTTTATTAATTTCTCTCCTAAAACGAGAAGTTTGTCTGAAATAATTCAATGGCAAAGCAATAATTTTCAGAAAAAAAATGAATTAGAAAACAGTTTAATTAACTGTGTTTTACTTTCTGATTTTCAGTCGACTAAAGATAATAGAACTGAAATATTGAATTTAAAAAACACTACTTTCTATCCTATTAAAATTTCACCAGAAAATCAACAAAACATTTACATCGATTCAGTTTGGTTCACATCCCCAATTCATAAAATCAATTCAAAAAATGAATTAAACATCCGAATCCAAAACAAAGGATTTGAAGCCAATCAATCGGGGACTATTAATGTCGAAATCATCATTGATGTTGCAGACTTTCACAAATCAATTTTTGTTGATCTTCCTTATAATCAAGAGAAAATTACCCAAGTTGGCTACATGGATAAAAGTATAGGATTAAAAGAAGGAAAAATACAATTGGTGGACAATCATTTATACTTTGATGATAGTTATTTCTTCTCTTATCAAGTCAAAGAATTTGTAAATGCACTTATCATCGACGGAGAAGATGCCATTGAGAATATTGAGTTAGTCCTAAGTCTTGATGATTACTTTAAGACAAAGACAAGAGAAATTACTGCGATAACCAAAACAGATTTTGACAACATTGATATTGTGTACATCAATGGCGCGAATGAAATCACCAATGGATTAACAAATTACTTAACTGAATTTGTTGAGAACGGTGGCTCTGTAGCGTTATTTCCAGGTACTCGCCCAAATTCTTCGTGGAATACACTTTTGCAAATTCTACATCTACCAAAATTTGGAAAGAAAGTTCAATCAGGTACAAAAATAAACTCCATTACTTATGAGGATCCATTCTTCGATGGTGTTTTTGAAAACAAATCAAAACGATTAAATCTTCCAAGTGTTTCTACGATCTTTCAACCACAATCATCCAACACTACTTTATCCAATGCATTAATTAATTTACAAAACGGACTTCCGTTGTTTGTTACTGTGAAAGAAAAAGGCAATGCTTTTATGTTTTACAGTTCATTACACGAATCTTTTGGAAACTTCACGAAAGACGCTTTATTTCCAACAATAATTCTCCGAATGGCTGAATTAAGTCAACGGCACCATCCTCTTTTTGTTGTTATCGGTAGTGAAACAAGTTATCCTATTTATGAAAAACTCAATTCAGAAGAAATCGTACATATCCAATCGACTGATTTTGACTACATACCACCGATTACGAATATCGCAGGTGTTAATTACATTTCATTAAAAGACGCCAGTAATCACCAAAAACTGATTGCCGGAAATTACGATTTAACGACTTCTAAAAAAATAGGTGCATTAAGTTTAAACTACGACAGAACAGAGTCTGATTTAACTTCTATGGATGCAAAGGCAATCGAAAAGAAATTCAAACAATTTGGAGCAAAAAACGTTCATTTCAGTGAAATAAGCAGTCAATCGAACTTTTCTACACTGAATATTGACAAACCTTTCTCATTTTGGAAACTTTGTATCATTTTTACTCTTATTTTTGTACTCATTGAAATGTTATTAATCCGATTTTTAAAATAGTTATTTGCGATGAAAATTTTAATCAAACAAGCAACCATTATTGACCCGATATCTTCTTTTCATCAACAAAAGAAAGACATTTTGGTTCAAAACAATCAGATTATTGACATTCAAGATAACATTTCAGATGAAGATGCAAGAATCATCGAACGCGATGACTTGCACGTTTCATCAGGTTGGGTAGATTTAAAAGCTGATTTTTGCGACCCAGGATTTGAGTACAAAGAAACTATTGAAAGTGGATTAGATGCTGCTGCACTTGGAGGATATACACACGTTGCTGTTCTTCCGACTACACTTCCTGTTGTTGATGGAAAAAGCCAAATTCAATACATGCAACGCAAAGCTGAATATCACGTTACTCAGTTGCACCCAATAGGAACAATTACAGAAAGAATGAAAGGTGAAAATCTTTCAGAAATGTTCGACATGTCAAATCATGGGGTAACGCTTGTTTCTGACGATTTAGTTCATGTGAATGCTGGAATCATGTACCGAGCACTCCTCTATTCTAAGAATTTTGGAGGTAAAATTGTTGCATTCTCTCGTGATAAATCCATTGCTGGAAAAGGAATTGTAAATGAAGGAATGGCTTCTACAAAAACAGGCATGAAAGCAGACCCTTCGATTGCTGAAATCATTGAGATTGAAAGAAACATTCGATTGGTTGAATATACAGAAGGTAATATTCATTTCACAGGTGTTTCTACCGCAGAAGGCGTTCGATTAATTCGAGAAGCTAAGAAAAGAGGGCTAAACATTTCAGCCGATGTTCATTCTGCCAACTTAGTTTATAACGAAGAAAATCTGTTTGGATTCGATTCTAACTATAAATTAATGCCTGTCCTCCGATTTGAAGAAGACAGAAAAGCACTTTGGAAAGGATTAAAAGATGGAACAATCGATGCCATCGTTTCCAATCATCGTCCAAAAGATAAAGAAGAGAAAGATTTAGAATTTGATTTAGCAGAATTTGGAACCATCAATCTTCAAACTGTTTTTGCTGAACTGAAAATGGCAAAGGAATTTGATTTGAGTATTGTTTTAAATGCTTTAACGACTGGCGCTCGAAAAATCTTAAACTTGCCGAAACATTCAATCGACTTAAACCAACCTGCCGATCTTACCTTATTCTCTCCTTCTGAAAAATGGACGTTAAAAAAAGAAGACATTAGTTCTTTCACTTTCAACACACCATTGATAAATCAAGAATTAACAGGAAATATTGTCGGAGTCATAAATAATGGTAAATTAGCATTGAAGAATTAACCCATGACTACAAAACGACATTTTATTAAACAATTTTTCAAAGAAAAGAAAACCGTTGGTGCAATCAAACCATCATCAAAATTTTTGGGTAAAAAAATGTTGCAACACGTGGATTTTGAAAAAGATAAAATCATCGTAGAACTAGGACCTGGAACGGGGGTTTTTACCGATTTAATCATTGAAGAATTAGCTGAAGATGCTCAATTATATGTGTTTGAGTTAAACGATCACTTTTTTGAGGTGCTCAACAAGAGAATAAACGACCCACGTGTACACATCATTCACGATTCTGCAGAACATATTCAAAAACACATCGAAAATCATTTAAAAGTTGATGCTGTTATTTCTTCATTGCCCTTAATGAATTTCCCTTCGAAACTTAGACATGCACTGGTAACTGAAGCGCATGATTGCTTGAGTGATAACGGTAAGTTCATACAATTTCAATACACCTTGCAATCAAAAAGAATGTTGTCTAAATACTTTAATTCAATTTCCATCAATTTTACATTCAAAAATCTACCTCCTGCTTTTATTTATACTTGTCTAAAGTGAAAAAAAGTTATTTCAAAATTTATAAACCTTACGGATACCTTTCTCAATTTACAGGAGAAAAAGACGATTTACTTTTAGGTCAATTGTATAATTTCCCAAAAGATGTTTATTCTGTGGGGCGTTTAGATAAAGATAGCGAAGGACTTCTTCTCCTTACGAATGACAATAATTTCAAAACAAAACTCCTCCTTCCTTCTTCCAATAAATGGAAAACGTATTGGGTACAAGTGGACGGAGAAATCACTGACGAATCCATAAAAAAACTAGAATCCGGTACAATTTCAATCAAGCACAAAGGAAAAAGTCATCGAGTTGCTCGTGCACAATGTAAAAGAATGGACGCCCCTACAATTGCTGAAAGAACTCCTCCAATTCGAGTTCGAAAAAACATACCGACTTCTTGGATTGAATTAAAAATTACCGAAGGTAAAAACAGGCAAGTTCGAAAAATGACTGCTGCTGTTGGTTTCCCTACACTTCGTTTGATACGTTATTCTATCGATGATTTCACCATTGAAGGAATGAATGTTGGTGAAGTAGTTGTTCTAAATTCTCCGAACACGTAAAAGAACATTGGCGCTATCATTTACTTTACTTATATTTGTCTTCGCAATATTTTAGCATGAAGAAAATCTATAAATACCTTTTAAATAAATTACCTCGTCCTTTATTAATTCGTTTGAGTTATCCTTTTAAATTGATTGCTCCACTTTTATACAAAGGAAATAAGGTAGAATGTCCGGTTTGTGAAAAAAAATTCTCTAAATTTCTATCCTACGGTTCTGATATTGCACACAGAGAAAATGTTCTTTGTCCACATGATTTAACCCTCGAAAGACACCGTTTGATGTGGCTTTATTTAAAAGGTCATTCAGATTTCTTCACAAAAAAGGGTTCTGAAGTACTCCATATTGCTCCAGAACAATGCTTTTACAAAAGATTTCGAGCACAAGAGAATATAAAATACTTAACGGGAGATTTGGTTTCGCCATTGGCAGACATTCATTTTGATTTACATGAGATTCCTTTAGAAGATAATCGTTTTGATATTGTTTTTTGCAATCATGTTTTAGAACACGTTGACGATGCAATGCAATGCATGAAAGAATTGCATCGAGTAATGAAACCTGGTGGATTTGGGATTATGCAAGTACCACAAGATTTCACACGTGAAGAAACGTACGAAGACCCTAGCATAACTTCAGAAGAAGACAGAGAAAAACATTTCTGGCAAAAAGACCACGTTCGATTGTTTGGAAAAGATTATCCTCAATGGTTAGAAAAAGCTGGTTTTACTGTCACACCTTTCATCAAAGAAGACAATTACGACAAGGAAACGTTAGACCGATATCGTTTGGACCCAAAAGAGATTCTCTATATCGTTTCGAAGTAAAGTTTTTTTTATTACTTTTAGTACATGAGTAATAAAAAGTTAATCTATGTTTTACTTGCCATTCTATCACTAAGTATTATTGGTTTAATCTACGCTAAGCTAAAAGAAAATAAAAAATCATCTTTCGTTGAAAAAATGTCTTTCCCAGACGACAATCCACAAACGAATAAAAAAATTTCTTTCGGTAAACAATTATTTTTTGATAAGCGTTTATCAGTTACAGAAACAATATCCTGTTCAAGTTGTCATTTACCTCATCTTGCTTTTACAGATGGCGAAGTTAAATCTATAGGCATAAGAGGCAATCATTCCATGCGAAACGCCCCTACTCTTTTGAATGTTGGATTTGCTCCGACTTTTATGGCAGATGCACATATTAAAACCCTAGAAATGCAGGCCATTGTTCCGATTCAAGACACCAATGAAATGGGAATAAGAATGGGTGATTTAATACAAAAACTCAGAAGAATAGAAGATTATCAACAACTATCGCTAGAGATATTTGGTCGAGATTTTGATGCGTTCGTTTTGACGAGAAGTTTAGCAGCCTACCAGCGTTCGTTAATTTCTCTCGATAGTCCGTTTGATGATTTCTACTATGAACACGATACTACTGCCCTTTCAGATGATGCAAAGAAAGGATGGCTTCTATTCTCAGAAAAATTCAACTGTACTACATGTCACTCACTTCCATTTTTTACCACTTTTAAAGCAGAGAACAATGGTTTAATTAGAGAATATCAAGAAGATTATGGTCGTTTTCGTGTAACCAAAGACTCGAGTGATTATGGGAAGTTTAAAATTCCTACTTTACGAAATGTAGCACTGACTTCACCTTACATGCACGATGGTTCTATCACTTCTTTAGACACAATTATCACTTTGTATAGCCAAGGAGGATACCACTCAGTCAATCAATCAGAGAAAATAACTCCTTTTGAAATTTCAGCACATGAAAAACAACAATTGATTGCTTTTTTAAGAAGCTTAACTGGAAAAAGCATTACTCAATAACGATTCTTTTTGTGATTTGTCCATTCTCCGTTTGAATACGCACTAAATATAATCCTGCTTCAACATTCAGTTGAATTTTATGGGATTGTTGAGAAATTTCTGCACTATACACAACTTCCCCCGTTAATGAAATGACTTGCACAGCAGTTTTTCCGCCAACATTCTTTGTATCAATTGTAAAAGTTCCAGTATTTGGATTTGGTTTTATTGAAAAATCTACCATTTCTATTTCATCCGTTGACAAATAAAACTTTCTACACGGAAAAGATTCGTCAGCATCATATAACTGTTTGATATAAGTACATGCACTTTTTAAACTGGTCACATTTGCCAAATGGTCACCTCCCGTATAACTCGTCACAAAAGCAAAGTCTGAACACTTCGACTCGCCTATGCTCAAATCTCCTAAATCCATTGTCATAAGAAATCTTCTATCTCCTGGAGGAAATCCTTGACCAGGATTGTTAATCGGTTCAAAATTCAACTCACTCCACCCAACGCTTGTCTCCGGATCTCCAGTAAACATATAGGTTGTTTGAGGATGCAAGGAATCAACATAAAACCCTCCACCACCATATCCCATCGGACTACCATCTCTCCAAAGGCCATTCATTTGATTCCAAAATTCCGTAATCGACTCTGGGTCATTATAAGGGTAAGGACCTACGCCTATGTAATACATTGAAGCACTCATTTTGTGACTTAAAGACATAATTCCTTGAGCTGGTGGGTTAGCACCGTAACCAATTGCAGCAATTCCATTTTCATCTAAATCATCACCATTGTACGCATAAGACATATTTAGCAGAGTATCAGAACCAATAAAATCATCAGTAAAACCACCAATATCTGGATCAACATAGAATGACATTTTTAAATCGTGATAATTCATTGTGCTTTTATTGATTACTTTTAAATTTAAGAATGTAGTGTTAGCCAATACATTATTGTAATTGAATTGATAGAACATAAAATGCATCTCCAGTCCCATGCCAGCATTAGGATATGAAGTTCTATCCGTTGTAATTAAATAGACTGCTTTACCACCTGGAATATCTGGATATTCTCCCAAATCTGGTTCATAAACCCCATTGCCATTCAAATCCACGTAGGGCGCTAATTGTTGAGAAACACCAACAGAAACCTCACCATTCCCAGGCCAATCAGAAATTGAAAGAGGAATAACATACCCTGCATTCATGTAATTGGCTATATGATAATCAATCTCTGATTTAGTCACCTCCCATAAAGAATAAAAATAGTTGAACAAGTAATCATTTTCTTGGTACTGCCCAGTTGAAGACCAAGGACCAGGTGTATAGTCCCCTATTTGAGGATCGTTAGCATTCATATACATCCGATTGATTATTCGAACTTGATTATTTACATCCAATGCAGCCAACCAAGGAGTTACAAGATAGAACGTTGTTTTTTGAGAATTCTTAGGGACTGTATAAGATGCAACACTTAAAGACGCACTATTAAAGAAACCTGCATCATTATCAATCCTTCCCGAAGTATTGTTAAAATCGATGTATTTAGTTGTTGGTGATTGAGAAAATGTAACGTTGGCGCAGAAAGCCAAGAACAAAAAGGTCATTGTTGTTTTCATAATTGTAGTATTAAGTTGATACGACTAAATTACAGTATAACAATTATGATTTTCTTTAAAAGAATCTAAATTCAACTTAAATTATACACTTCTAAAGAAGAATTACTTCTTAACTTCAAGCTTATAACCTACACCATGAATATTAATTAGCTTAATATTTTCATCATTTTTTAGTTTTTTTCGCAATTTAGAAATATAGGTATCTAAACTTCTACTCACCACTACTCCATTGTCTTCCCAAACTTTCTTCATCAATTCTTCTCTTTTGATAATTTGATTGGGCTGAGTCGCAAAAACATGTAAAATTTCACATTCCTTTTTTGACAAGCTAATTTCTTCTCCTTTCTGAATTAATATATTTTGGTCTAAATGAAGTTCAAAAATTCCAAGGGTTAAAACTTCTTTTATATTTTTAGGTTCTATTCTTTTAGCTTTAATTAAACTAACCACAAATAAAATAATAGAAATGAGTAATAGAATATAAATGACGATAATAAAAATGGAACTCTGAGAATCAACTTCAAAGAAAGTATAAAGGATTTGATAACAATTCTCAGGCAACCGTCTAGTTTTACAAGGAATCAACGAGAAATCAGTCTGTTCATCTACCTCTGTACTATAAGCAGTCTCATGATTATCACATTGTACAACTTCAATTCTATAATGTTGTTGAAGACTCGATTCCTCAATCTTCTTTTGAGAAATCGAAAGTAAATCTTGAGGTAAAAATGATAATTTAGATTCAAATGATAATGTGAATTTGTTGTCATTATTAGAAACAACTGGAAGAATTCGAGAAATTGAATCATTATTCGATAAAAGCAGTTGATGGCCGACATCTCTCAATACAATTTTAGCTACACCGTCAGAATTAATTTTACTCGAAGAAATAGTAGATTGATTCCAAACCAAAAAAACAGTTAGAACTAAACTTAAAATGAAATATTTTTTACTTTTACTTAAATTCATGGATGTAAATAACATGATATTATATGGAACAAAGCTCCTATTCACAGACTTTTAACACTTTTTTGACACATTTTAAACCAATAGACAGGCTAAACTAAGCTAATTTTAGCATCAATTCCAAAAAGGGAAGGATTCTATTATTATCAATCAAAACTTATTTTAATTATGTACAATTTAATTATCACAACCACTTTGTTTTTTTGTCTTTCTTGCAACACAAACGAAACAACCGTAGAACCAACTAAAAACAAAGGTATCTCTATGCAAGATGAAATTAAATACAGTGAATCACTAACCATTGAGAAGCCTGACTATTCCATAAAGATTGAAGTTATCAATCAGAAATCAGAGCACCCAACATTAAAGATGTCTATGGAATTGAAGAATGATTCTTACTATGCTTCTCCATTAACTAATGTTGATTTAAAAGGAAAATTTTTCTACGATTTTGGAGAATACGTAAATCTTGAGTTTCATCAAGAAGTGATTGAGAATCCAATATCTCCACAAAGCAAAAATGTTAAAGAGAATATTCTCGAGCCAAGTTGGGCTGTTAAAACCAATACAACTTATGAACAAGAATTGACACTTAAGACAGACAAGAATTTTGAAGTTTTGGGTAGAGTACAATTTACAATCGAACCTCGCTGTACTTTTGAGACAATTCCTTTTGGAATAAAGTATGAAAATGGAGAATATAAAATGTTTTCTCCAAAATGCTAGTCTATAGTTTTACGCATCAAAAAAGGGACGATTTTCATCGTCCCTTTTTCACAAATAAACTTCTTATTTCTTCTTGACCTGTTATAGTCAAAGAATCAATAATTATTTTTCTTCTACTTCTTCGAAGTCAACATCTGTTACTTCATCTTCAGGATTCCCTGCATCTGCTTGCGCACCTGCATCTCCACCTTCAGCGTTAGCATCTTTGTACATATCTTCAGAAGCTGCAGAGAATACTTGGTTTAGTTTTTCCATTGCTGGTTCTAAATTCTCCATATTCTTTGCTTCGAATTCTTTTTTCAATTCAGCCAAAGCATCTTCGATTGGTTGTTTTTTATCCGCAGGAATTTTATCTCCATACTCTTTCAATTGACGTTCCGTTTGGAAGATTAAAGAATCTGCTTTGTGGATCAACTCAACTTCTTCTTTTTTCTTAATATCTGCTTCTGCATTTGCTTCTGCTTCTGCTTTCATTCTTTCGATTTCAGCGTCAGACAACCCAGAAGAAGCTTCAATTTTAATTGATTGCTCTTTACCTGTTCCTTTATCTTTTGCAGAAATGTGCATGATACCATTTGCATCAATATCGAAAGTTACTTCGATTTGAGGAACTCCTCTTTGTGCTGGTGGAATATCAGTCAATTGGAATCTACCCAATGTCTTGTTATCAGCTGCCATTGCTCTTTCACCTTGCAACACGTGAATATCAACTGAAGGTTGATTATCTGAAGCAGTAGAGAAAGTCTCTGATTTCTTCGTTGGAATAGTTGTATTAGCTTCAATTAATTTAGTCAATACTCCACCCATTGTTTCAATCCCTAAAGAAAGAGGAATAACATCTAATAAAAGAACATCTTTTACTTCACCTGTTAAAGCTCCACCTTGAATTGCTGCACCTACTGCAACTACCTCATCTGGATTAACTCCTTTAGAAGGATCTTTTCCGAAAAAGTTTTTCACTGCATCTTGAATCACTGGAATACGAGTTGAACCACCTACTAAGATAATCTCATCGATATCACTTGTTGACAATCCTGCATTTTTCAATGCAGAACGACAAGGAGCGATTGTTCTTTCAACGATATCAGCAATTAATTGCTCAAATTTTGATCTTTGTAAAGTTCTAACTAAGTGTTTTGGCACACCGTCAACAGGCATGATATATGGCAAGTTGATTTCTGTTGAAGAAGAAGAAGACAATTCAATTTTTGCTTTTTCTGCTGCTTCCTTTAATCTTTGTAGAGCCATTGGATCTTTTCTTAAATCCAATCCTTCGTCTTTTTTAAATTCATCTGCTAACCAAGTAATGATTGCATGATCAACATCATCTCCACCAAGGTGAGTATCACCATCTGTAGAAAGTACTTCAAAAACTCCATCTCCTAATTCTAGGATAGAAACATCATGTGTTCCTCCACCGAAATCAAAAACAACAATTTTTTGGTCAATACCTTTTTTATCCAATCCATAAGCTAATGCTGCTGCAGTTGGCTCATTGATAATTCTCTTAATTGTTAATCCAGCAATTTCACCTGCTTCTTTCGTCGCTTGACGTTGTGAATCATTAAAGTAAGCTGGTACAGTTACAACTGCCTCTGTTACTTCTTGACCTAAATAATCTTCTGCTGTTTTCTTCATTTTTTGAAGAATCATTGCAGAAATCTCTTGTGGCGAATATTTACGATCACCTATAACTACTCTTGGAGTATTGTTATCTCCTTTTACCACTTTATATGGCATTCTTTCAATCTCTTTTTTCACGTCATCAAAAGATGTACCCATGAAACGTTTGATTGAAGAAATTGTTTTTTCTGGATTAGTAATCGCTTGTCTTTTCGCTGGATCACCAATTTTTCTTTCACCATCTTCAACAAATGCTACAATTGAAGGAGTTGTTCTTTTCCCTTCTGCATTCTCAATTACAACTGGCTCATTCCCTTCCATTACTGAAACACATGAGTTGGTTGTCCCTAAGTCAATTCCTATTATTTTTCCCATAACTTATTTAACTGTTTATTTTATTCTTTGTTTAATTTTCTGAATCTCAAATTCGATTTCCTTTAGTCAATCTTTATGCCATTGAAAATTCTTTAAAAAACTATGACAAATTGTCATTTTCGAACTAGAAATGGAGGTGAATAATTACAAATTGTCTTTATGGTGTGTCAGAATATCAGAAAACATTCAAACAATGCAATCTAATTAATCCAATGCTTGGTATGAATTCTCACTCATTTCTAATAGTTGCTCGTATTGTTCCGGAGTTAAGTCAGAATGATAGTAACCGATAGGATTAACTTTTTCACCATTAACAACAACTTCATAGTGTAAATGAGGTCCGGTTGATTTCCCTGTAGAACCAACAAGTCCTATCAGCTCTCCTCGTTTAACTTTTTGTCCTTTTTTAACCTTGAAATCACTCAAATGAGCATATCTTGTTTTGTAACCATATCCGTGATTGATAATGATACTTTTTCCATATCCCCAACGTTTCTTTTCGATTTCCTCAACCACTCCATCACCAGTTGCATAGACTTCGGTTCCCCTATCAGCTGTAAAATCCATTCCAGTATGCATTCTTCGCGTTTTATAAATTGGATCAATTCTCCAACCATAGCCGCCAATGCGTTTTTTTAAATCAGAATTTCTGATCGGTTGAATTGCAGGGATACATACTAAAATCTTTTCTTTTTCTTTGGCTAACTTTAATAACTCTCTAAAAGACAAGCTTTGTGCTTGCAATCTTTTTTCGAGTTGATCAATTTGTTGTGCAGTATTTTTTAAAAGTTCAGAATTTGAAAGACCATTCAGGTAAGCATAACGGTCACTTCCCCCCGTTCCCATTAGTCGTAGTTCATCCGGGAATTTGTCTGCATACAATGCTGCTCGATATAATTCTTCATCTCTTTTCTCAATTACATTGAGCATTTGATTGGCCAATTGAATGTCATCTTGCATTCTTTTTAGCTCATTGTTCGTTCTATTTAACTCCTCTCCCAATTGTCTTTCTCTTGGTGAATCAATTCTTGAAGTAAAGAAAACAGCCAATACAAGTGCAAGTAATATACTCGGTGCTAAAAAAAGAAACATACGTAAAATCTTCTTTCCCAAAGAAGTTTGGACAACCTCATAGGATAACTTATCTGGATTATATTTATACTTCTGCTTTGACATGAATGCAAAGATAATGAAAATGGGGAATCTAATTCAATGATATCGAAATCATAACTTATTATAAATACTATTTTTCATTATAATCATTATTTTTGCACTCAACTTAATACTAAATACAATGACTGATTTCTTGAACAAAACTTTTTATGGAAATACAATCCAAAATTGGGCAATATCATTTGCTATTGTTTTAGGGGGGATAATAATCGCAAAAATCCTTTACTGGGCAATTGGAAAATACATTAAAAAACTTACAGCAAAGACGAAAACCAATATTGATGACATTCTTATTGATGAGTTTGAAGAGCCTGTTTTATATGGAATTGGTCTAGTTGGTTTTTATTGGGGATTTAATCGTCTGCATTTTGGAGAAGGTATTGATAATTTTTTCGCACATGTTTTCATCATTCTCATCACTTTAAATGTCACTTGGTTTATAGCACGTTTATTAGACTCTTTAATTGTAGAATACATTGTTCCATTGGTTGAAAAATCTGAAAGTGACTTGGATGATCAACTTCTTCCTGTAATTCGTAAAGTTCTCAAGGTGATTATTTGGATTATGGGAATTATTATCGGTCTAAACAATGCAGGTTTTGATGTTGGAGCATTACTCGCAGGACTTGGAATTGGTGGTTTAGCATTTGCATTTGCTGCTCAAGATACGATCAAAAATATTTTCGGAGGAATCATGGTTTTTCTTGACAAACCCTTCAAAATGAAAGATCGAATAAAAATCAATGGATGGGATGGTACTGTTGAAGAAATTGGAATTAGAAGTACCCGATTAAGAACACTCGAAGGACGTTTAGTTACCATACCGAATGGACAATTTTCGGATCATGCTGTTGAGAATGTTACACTGGAACCAACGCGGAAAGTTGTTTTAAATTTAGGTCTAACTTACGACACAACTCCAGAAGGAATGGAGAAAGCGATGAATCTATTAAAAGGAATTTCAAAAAACCACACTGGTACAGAAGATAAAGTTTTAATTTCCTTCAATAATTGGGGTGATTTTTCTATGGGAATTTTATTCATCTATTACATTAAAAAAGATGCTGATATTTTAGAAACTCAATCAGAAGTGAATTTGGAAATTCTCAAGCGTTTCAATGCAGAAGGTTTAGAATTTGCTTTCCCAACTCAGACGATTTATAGAAAGTAAGAGTCTAGAACACGGAGAACGGAGGACAGACTAAAGTCTTTAGGTTCTTAGCAACTTTTTACTGCACCACTATAAACAACTCCTTCCCCATTCTTGGTGGAATTGAATTATAACAAGGTTCCATTTCAACTTTGCCAAAATACTTTTTGAAATAAGTCAAATATTCTCCTTTACATCCACCGTAGGGAGGTCCGCCATCAAAATCTGCATCAAATAGAAGTCCGATCAGCTTGCCTTTATCTTTCAATAATCGACGGACATTTTTTGCATAATTTTCACGTAACTGAGGATTTATCGCACAGAATAAGGTTTGTTCTACGATAAAATCATATTCTCCATGATGCTCAAAAAAATTGCCAACAAATATGTGTTCTTTTGGAAAATCTGTATTGCGTTCTAATAATTTATTCAATGGATAATCAACTAAGTCAATAACGTTTACATTCGTAAAACCATTTCGATGTAGATATTCTGCTTCATAGCCATTTCCGCATCCTGGAATGAGAATTTTCACACTCTTGTCTTCGATTTGGTCAAAATAGGCCTTAATTGGTGGGGAAACTGCTCCTAAATCCCAACCTGTTTGTTCGTTTTCATAGCGACTGCTCCAAAATTCTGTTGACAAATGTTCCATTATCGTTTCATTATTCGTTGAACTGAAATTCCATCTTCTGAAATTACTTTCAACAAATATACACCATTATTTTCTTCGGAAATATCCGAAATTACATTCTCTATTACTTCTCCCTGAGCAACAGTTCTCCCCATAGAATCAAATAAAATATATTTTCCTTGAATTTCTGATTGAATGACAACTTTTCCTTTCGTTGGATTAGGATAAATTGAAACAACATTCTCTTGAATCTCATTAACTCCTTGTGTCGCTTGATGAATTACACCAATTGCATCTAAATCAAATCCACTCGAAGCAAATGGCGTTGGAAAAGGATCGTTAATCATATTTCCGAGATGATCTTGTGTTCCATATTGTGCATCAATACTTCCAACTACATCTATTATTTTCACATGAGTTATGGCATTCATATCCAATCCAAAAGGATCGATTAATTCGTCTAAATCAAATGGAGTTCCGTATTGAGATTTATATTTTCCTGCTAAATTATGAATGTATCGACAATCTACAGCACCAAACCCTCCAATTTGAGTAGCTGTTTGCGTTTCTGACACCGCAGGAAAACGATAGTAGTTCACACCGTCGGAACTCACTTCTACAAAAGCCAATTCTAAGAAAGTTTCACTAAAACTGTTTTCAAACACAGCAAAATCTGGTCCTGCTCCGTTTGTGATTGGAGTAGAAAAAGTTACGATTGCAACTCCTCCATCTCCCAAAGAAACAACATTAGAGCCATCAGCAACTCCTGGTACAGCAGTAGAATCACCATAGGTTGCAACTCCCAAACTTTGGTCTGCAATATTTTGATAACCTCTTATTATTGTCGCATTTGTTGCCCAGTCAATAATAATTGAAGAATCTTTGTGAATTGCCGTTGACCCCGATTGACCTGCTGGTGGCGCATAAGATTGCCCTAATGCATGTTGAGCAACGAATAAAATGAAAGCTATTTTCTTAATCATAAAAAATAATTTTATTCGGATTTAATCCGACGTGAAAAGATTGGATAAAAGTTCCTGTACTTGAATATTCTCTAACGTAACCTGTGTTGGTGAATCCCATTGCATCAGAGATGTAAATATTATCATTTGTTGGATTATATTGCAAACCATATAAAGTTGTAATTCCATTATCTCCAATAAATGCAGAATTGGTTACTGTTTCTGTTTGTGGATTGAACAAAGTAACACCACTAGTTTGAGTCGTGTAATTATAATTTGCTACCAAAAAATCATTATTCATTTTTACAATATGCGTAGCATTGATATTTATTTCTTCAATTTCTGTATCAGTCGAAGAATTTACACGAGAAATTGATGAAGGAATAGCACCATAATCTCCACGATTAATTACATAGATTTCTCCTGAATTATCTGCAATTAAAGCACTTGGATTTAAACCAATATTAATTTTCAATAATTCTACATGCGAAGTTAAATCTATCACAGACAATGTTGAATCATAATCCGGTGAACTTAATCCACCCGAATTTGCTACATACAATTTATTATTTGCGATTGCCATTCCTTCAGGATTTCGACCGACTTGAATTCTTTGTTCTACAACCAAAGCAGTCGTATCAATTACATCTACATAACCATCATAACATGTTACATAAGCTTTGCTTCCATTAAAAACAATGCTCCGAGGTTGTTTCGCAACGCTATTCTCAATCATAGAAATTTGAGTGATTGGTTTAAACGTACGAGCATCCAACACTTCAATGGTACTCGAAACATTCACAACGATGTAAATTTTACCTCCGTATTTTTGAATATCATTTCCTGTATCTCCTAACATTCGCCCTGCTTTATCTTGAAAAAGTGTATTAGAAATGGAACCATCTGCATTATTGATAAAAGAAACGGTTGAATTATTCTGTTGAAAAAGTCCTTCACAAAGAACAACCATTCCATTGGATAACATATCCGAAACAACTACTGGTTTTTCTTCTTTCTTTTTACAAGAAAATAAGAATGTGAGAATAAAAAATAAACTAATTAAACGCATAATGAAGAGATATTAAATAATTTCTACCTGGCATCGCATAAGAACGAATGTAGGCATAAGATTGGTTAAAAATATTTTTTGCTGTGAATTGAAGTTTTAAAGAATATTTGTCTTTTAAAATCAGACGATAAAAAACGGTTAAATCGGATAGTAAAAATGCATCGACACGATTTGCAATAACGTTTTCATTCAAAGAATAGCGTTCTGACACAAAATAATTGGAAAAACGAGCACCTATTTTTTTATAAGACAAAGAAGCATCAAAATTCACCGTATGCAATGGGATATAGGCAATTTGATTCTTATAAGTTGGAGAATTTTTGTCCGTAACATCGATTGTTCTCTGGTAAGAATAATTTCCTGTAATAGACGATTTCCAATTCTTCGAAAAGGAGTAGTTCGCATCGAGAATAAGTTCAAATCCGTAAATATTTGTTGTACCCACATTCTGCATGGACCACACAAACAGATTCTTCGTTGGTACGGCGACAATTTTGTTCTTCACTTTATTAAAGTAAACGTTGCTTCGTACAAAAACAGATAATTTCTTATCAATTGGAAGAAATGAAACTCCGTAATTGATTTGATTTGCATCCTCAGGTTCGAGTAAATTATTTCCAATATTATTGTAGTACAACTCATTAAAAGAAGGCATTCTGAAAGAATTTCGATACCACAAACTTTGTTTCAATTTCATTTTCCCTTGTCCTTGTTGTTCAATCGAAATGAAAGGATTGATTCTGAAACGGTCTTTTCCACTCAACCCATTTGGATTCTCTTCAAAAACCATTTGTGATGAAAGTTGTGCAACGAAAGTGAATGATTTCAATTGATAATTCGCTCCGAGCAAACTGATATTATGCAAACGAGAAGGGTGGTCAAAATTCTGCCCATCTTCCGTTAAATCACTGAGAATAAATTCTGTTCCTCCGTTAAAAAATAATTTTTCGCCTATTGTTTTCAAAGCAAGACCGCCTGTAATATTTCGATTGAAATAAGTAACATCAATTCCACCACTTGTATTCAAAAAGGTTGGGTCGGTGTAGCGTAAATGATTCATTCTACCATTCGCATAAACTCTTGTAACCAATTTCTTACTATTGTTCTGAAAATCAGCGAAGAATGAATGATTATTCGTTGTCATTCTTTCATCTTGTGTTGCATTATAGAGAATCACTGCCCCTGGTAAACCTTGATCGATGGCTGTATTTTTATAACCAAATCTAAAATTCTTCCTCTTCCATTTTCGACCGATGGATACCCCCCAATTATAATCTTGATAATCGTTATTCAATCGTTTGTCATTGATTTGCAACAATCCATTTTGGTATGAATAATTGTAATCTCCCACAGATTTACGAAAAGCACCTGTTGCACTGAAAAACCATTTATTGGGTTGATATTTCACACCTAAATAGGCAAATTGCTGATTAAAAGACCCGTATTTCACTGAGCAACGAATCTGCAAAGTATCTGACGAGAATGTATTCTCAAACGTTTTGATTAAGAAATTGCTTCCTGAAACTTGTGCTGAAATAGGAAGAACCGTATTATACCTATTTCCAATAGAACTTACAACACCAACAACATTATCCACTTCAATCTGTCCCAAATTTACCTGACCTGTTTGTGTATTACTCACAGTAAAACCATCTTTTACTATTGTGGAATGATTACTACCCAGACCACGCATGGAAACCGTTTTCAATCCTCCGAGGGAACCGTAAGATTTCAGATTTACACCAGATATTTTCATCAGTACATCTCCGATATCAACTGGAGATAGTTCTTCGATATCTTTTGCATTGATGGAACTATTTTCTGAATAATGAAAAACCGATTGATTTGCCACAACTTCTTCCACGACTTGAATCGTGTCCTGCTGTCCGTATAGAATTGGACTAAAAAGTAATATGGCGAATATTTTTTTCACTCGTTTATAATAATTATTTTACTTTTTTTTATTCAGAGAATTTTTTATTTATTTTCCTTTTTTTCATTGCCAAAAAAAAGAAAGAAAATTTATGCTGAGCGTAGTCGATGTAAAAGTCTAGTGCTGTCATAAATTTAACGACCAAAACCATCCTCAATTCTAATTGAAACAAAACTCGTCGTACCTCCTCAAACAATTGTTTAAATTCACGAATTTTGCGGTGTTTTGGTGCCCGCTAAATTTATGAATGCACTCTTTAGTTCTTCGTAAAAGTTATTATTTGATGTAATCAACTTAAACAATTTTCTTCTAATTCTAATTCATAAAAAAAGGGAGAATAAAACATCCTCCCTTTTCTGCATTAATTATTTAATGATTTTCTGAACAGCAGAACCATTCTCATTCACTAATCTTAAGAAGTAAACACCTTTATCGAGTTTGCTCATGTCAATTTGAGAATTTCCGTTGTGTTTTGCAGAATAAACTACTTGACCATTCATGTTTGTCAATGTGATTGTTCCGTATTCTCCGTTAACTGTCAACATATTCTCAACAGGATTTGGATAAGCAGCAATAGATAAAGTATTTTCATTCAAACCACCTACCGTCATAGCATCAATATCATCAATTGCAAAATAGTTTGGTGTATTCATTCCCCATTGTCCAACATCAGAAGACGTTAAATGAAAGGTTAACTTTTGAACTTCAAAATTAAAGCTTGTTAAATCAATTGTGGTCCATGCGTCAACAATGTAATCTTGTGTATTATCAGCAAAACGATAATCTGCTAGGTAAAATTCAACAGAATCCTTATTGTTTCCAATCAAATCTTCAGCAACAACATATAAAATAAAGAAATCTTCTCCATTTGTTCCATCATCAGCACCCGAAGCATCAACCGTTTCTCCAAATTTCTTCGCAAAAGAATCACCGTCACGCATTGAAATGGCAGCATAAGTTGTGTTGGTTACTTTTATTGAATTCAGTTTATGACTTGCATCTGTTGTTATAGAACCATTTGCATAAAACACCCCATAAGTTGAAGAAGCATTTGCTCCTGTACCAACATAGCTAGAATATTGGTTTGAAAACCCAGCAGTTACAACATCTGTATAATTGGAAACTGCAAAACCAGACCAAGAGACGTAACCACCAGTTGTGTCATAAGAATTGGAGAATGTTGCATAATCAATTGTAAAATCACCTAAAAAATCAGAACCATTCACCATAGTATCTGCTGTAGCTGGCATTGTGAATGATTCAAAATCAATTAATTGTTGTGCTTGTACATTTGCACCTAAAAATAAGGCCGTAGCCAAAATGTAAATTTTTTTCATCGTTGAAAAAGTTAAAAAAGTTAAACGTTGAAAAAATCAGTTAAGAGAAAGATATTAGAAAAAAAGCATTCTAATATAAGTCCGACTTTAATCTGAAGTCTTCATTAAAAAATATTTTTAGGCAAGTATTCTGACTTACACCTTATCATTTTCGCCTTCCCAGTTATTGTATAACCAGTGACTAATTAAAAATGACTTATAGTGCTTACAGCTGCAGACACAGTCTCGGATTTACACCGAATTCCTTTTTATTCACCCTTGTGAACCTAAAATTCTTTGCAAAGATAGGTAAAAATAGTGATTATGGATGGAGAATATAGAATGAAGAATATAAAATGAAAAATGAAGAATGAAGAATTGGTTAACCTTCCTATTTCTATGTGTAATCTCTCATTCTTTATGTAACATTTTATAAGAAGAATACGAAAATTAAAATGAAAAATTCTTAATTCTTATCTAAATTAAACGTGTATTGCAGCATTATAGTACGAGGTTGTTCTATTTTCAAAGGTCGTAAAGAATAAACTCTATTTCCGATGTTTGTACTTATAATGGCAATTTTATGTTTTTTAGAAATATCATACGAAATTCTTGCATCAAAAATCCAATTTCCAAAACGGTGAGAATTATAATAATCCATGTAGCGAATATCTTGAATGTAGGGTCCGGTTGTACCATTTTCAAATTCTTCAATTGCCGCATCCATATTGAGTATTTTACTAAAATATTTCACACTCACTCCTATTGCAATTTTCTTGTAAAGTTTAAATTCAAAATCTCCTTTTACATTGTGTAAGAATCTATATTTTAGAATTTTTGAAGTGGAATCCAATGAAGTTGAATTGTAACTGTAAGGTCTATTTAATTTATCGTAAGTATAGATGTAATCCGGATTCAATGTAGTTGGCACAATATAGTTATAACCAGCCATAAAAGTTAAATCAACATTCTTCGCAATTTTTGCTTTCCCCGTAAAAGACGCATCTATACCAAGAACTCTCGTTTCTCCTGTGTTCACAAACTTAAACCCAAAAACAGAATTTGGATTAACACTTGGGTCTCCCCAAAAACCAAAGAGGTATTCTATCGTATTTTGGTATTCTTGCCAAAAAGCAGCGATATCAAAATATCCATAAATTTTACCGAACTTCAGACCTTGTTTAATTCCTATTTCAGCATTCCAACTTGTTTCAGGTTGAATCTCTGGATTTGGAAAAACGCCAAAATTACCCACACCTGTTTTTATATAACGTTCTGTAATTGTTGGGAAACGAAACCCTTGTCCATACGAACCTCTTAAATAAGTCTCTTGGTACAATTTTATACTTGCTCCTGCTCTAAAAATTGGTTTAATTTGAGTAATCGTGTCATTTAAAGCAAAATATTCTATTCTACCACCGACAGAAACGTTGACTAATTCTCGTATTTTCTTTTCTATCTGTCCATAACCTGAAACATTTAAAAGATTATTGTTAGGTGAACCGCCTCCTGCATATAGCTGAGCATAAGAGTTTGTATAAGTTCCTGTTAAACCACCAATAAAATCGAGATTATTCAAATTCTTGTATGTTTTCTGAAAATTATAATTCCCATAATAAGTGGTTGCTCTACTCGATTGCCCTGCAGTCATATCATTGTCAGCGTACAAAACTCTTGCTCTAAAAGAATGTTTCCCGTCTGTATCTGTGAAAATATTCACATAAGGATCTATGTTGAATATAAATTGTTTCCGAAGAAAAACAGCCCCAGGATATGCACGAAACAATCCGGAAGTATCATCTAACCATGCGAAGGTTAAGTTAGATTCAGAATACATTACATTTCCATTCACTCCATAATTCACTCCTTTGAACTTCTTCGAACGCACACGTGTATTGAAATTCATTCTTGCACGAGTAGAAGCCATTTGGGCGTTGGAAAAATTAGAGATTGTATCTTAGTACACAAATTCCCCCGTTACTGGCGGTCCGATATATCCATGATCATAGTTTACGTTTCCACCAACGACTACATCAATATTGTCAATCATTCGAGAATGCAAGAAATTTACTCCTGCAATTAATGGTACATCATTCCACCAAGTTGCCCCTGTTTCGTTTGGTCGAGAATAGAAACCTGAATAAACATTCACTTTTGTTTTGGGTTTCGCTTTTGGGTAAGCTGTACGAATATGAATAGAACCAGACAAAGCAGAAGAACCAGACAATACTGATGCAGCACCTTTAATTACTTCTATTTGGTGAATGTTCTCCACAGGAATAAACCCCCATTCTGGTCGACCAGCATCACCAGAA
The DNA here is from genome assembly GCA_024280155.1 of Bacteroidota bacterium. Lineage (GTDB taxonomy): Bacteria > Bacteroidota > Bacteroidia > Flavobacteriales_D > Crocinitomicaceae > UBA4466. Next base: position 44,471 of record JAJRQQ010000031.1, on the reverse strand, counting down.
AGCATTGGCATATCATCAACGATTACGGCCACTTTTGAACCTACTCCGAAAGTAAATCCAGAACCGCCACGAATTTGAGGTTCTCCATCGAGAATATTTAACCCGGGCGTTTGATCCAAAGCAGTCTCAATGCTTCTTGTATTTTTATTTTCAATAATTTCAGGGCGAATAACCTCCATTGAAACCGTTTGATCTTCAATTCTCTTATCAAATTTACCTACACGAACTTCAACTCCTTCAAGTTCTTGAACAACTTGCTTTAAAACTATGTTATGTGTCAATGTATGATGTTCAAGAATATTTATTTCAAAGGTATCAGTGACGTATGAGGTGTAACGACAAATGATTTTTGCCTGTCCCACCGGAAGTTCGAGTAAATAATTCCCATTTTCATCCGTCACATTACCCACAGTAATATCTTTTCGATAAATCACTGATGCTCCCATCACAGGTTCACCACTTTCATCAATCACTTTCCCTGTTACTTTTCCAATTTGAGAAAATGTCGTAAAAGAGACTAAAATAAAAGTAAAGAGTAAAATTGATTTCATACGTTAAATTTCATGCACATAAAAAAGCTGGCTCAAATGAATGAGCCAGGGAAATAGTTATTATTTTAATAACAATTAGTTTTTCATTACCTTGTAGCTGTATGATTTATTATTTGCAATAATTTTCACAAAATAAACACCTGGTTTTTGATTAAAATCAATTGATGAAGACAAAGTTCCTGACTGCACAGATTGACCTGTTGTAGAATAAACTACATATTCACCTTCCATTGTAACATCAGATTGAATATTGATTGTGTTTGATTCATTATTCAAAGAAACAGTAAAATCATTTGATTCTACTTCGTTGATTCCTACAGGATTGTATATTAGTTCCATATCATCAATAAAAAGTTCATCAGAACTAGAGCCAACACCTGCATTCTCATTCGTAGTAAAAGTCACTAAAATAAAAGCATTAACAGTTTGAGGTCCTGAATAATCAAAAGGTACAGACATTCTCACCCAGTTTCCATTTGTAGAAGGAAAGTTCAAAACAGCTGTTGCCACAACTTCTGCAGACGAACCTGCATCTTCTGGGTCTCTGTAATCGTAATTGGTATGCAAAGTTGCTTTCATTCGTGCATTATGACTTGTATTTCCTGGATTAAATTTCACCCAAAAAACGATAGAATCCGGTTGGTCTGTAATTGCTTCTGAGAAATTTGGATCTGCTGTTAATGTAGAGTTATAATTAGAAGAACTTGTAGGTGTCGTACTTCCCATTTCAATTTGACCTAGAGTAACATTACCATTTGCTAGTGTCGTTACAATAATTTTAGCAAAAATACGGCAACTTTTAGTCCCTGACGTCCCAGGCCTTACATCTGTTGATGATTCAATCTGATTTTGTGCAAAAGTATTCCAAGTCCCCTCAGCAGTTAAAAAACTGTTCCAATTCACAGGTTCTTCATCTCCTGCAACTGCTTCCCAGTTTTCAAAATCACTATTTCCAACTTGTGTTTGTCCAAAAGAGAAAACAGATGTTGATGTCAATAATGTAAAAAGTAAAATTTTTTTCATATTCATAATTAAGGTTGTTTTTGTTTGCAACAAATATAAACAAAATTGATGTGTTAAAAAAAGTACTTATAAATAACCAACCAATTATAAATATGATTCGTTATAATAGTAGATAATTGTCAGTTAATTCTGATTTGTTTTTGTTTTTGAAGCTAAACTACTCTATAGCTAAACTAGAATGCGCTCATCGAAAGATGGGCGTTTTTTTTTTCAAAAAATATCTCAACGTAAAAAAACCGACACTCAAAGAGCATCGGTTAAATTCTTTTACAAGAAAAGAAAGAATTGACTAACGTTTGTGCATTCCTTCAGAAGAAACAGAAACTTTCTTTCTTCCTTTACGACGACGAGCAGCTAATACTCTACGACCGTTTTTTGTCGCCATTCTACTACGGAAACCGTGTTTGTTTCTTCTTTTTCTTACTGAGGGCTGAAATGTTCTTTTTGGCATGATATATTTTTTATCTAATTGTCAATTTTTTTGGTCTGCAAATGTAATCATTTTTTCTATTCTACAAAAGCTTTCCTATTTTTTATCAAAAAAAAAGTTTTTTCCAATTAATCAAAAGGATACTCTTATTTTTGCAGCACAAATTTAGCAAATAAAGACAATGCTCAAACCAAAAAAGAAAAAAGAAGAACGAATTAAGCTTTCTAAAGAAAGTATTCAGAAAGCAAAACGCATCTTCACCTATATGAAACCCTATAAAGGCCAATTCTTTATAGGATGGATTTTCTTATTCCTTTCTACATTTATCGGTTTACTTTTCCCCCTTCTATTGGGTCAATTATTGGGCGGTGAATCCGGAAATGAAAGTTCAATGTCTTCACTTTTCGAAAAAATGAACATGAATAACGTCAATTCTTTTGCTTTTGCCTTATTTCTCGTTTTTGCTTTTCAATCGATCTTTTCATTTTTCAGAGTAGTTATTTTTACAAATGTGACAGAAAACACCCTTCGAGACATTCGAAAAGATGCTTTCAAAAGGTTAGTCTATATGCCTATGGATTTCTTCAACCAGAATAAAGTGGGTGAATTAACCAGTCGAATTTCTTCGGACATTACTCAAATTCAAGAAACACTTAGAACAACCGTTGCTGAATTCTTTCGACAATTGGTCATTATTTTTGGAGGTATTGCATTTCTAGCATTTATCTCGATTAAGTTGGCTTTGATAATGTTAGCGTCATTACCAGTCATTATCATTATCGCAATTGTTTTTGGGAAATTCATCAAGAAACTATCAAAAGCGGCACAAGATGAAGCCGCTGCTTCCAATGTTATTATCGAAGAATCATTGATGGGGATTCCAAATGTAAAATCTTTCACGAATGAAACATTCATGCTCGGGAAATACACTAAGATTGTTGATTCTATCCGAAACCTTCAAGTGAAAAGTGGTTTATGGAGAGGTGTATTTATATCCTTCGTTATTTTCACCATGTTCAGTGCCATTGTTTTTATTATCTGGCAAGGATTATTAATGACGCAAGGACCAAACCCAGAATTATCACGGGGAGATTTCTTTTCATTCGTTATGTTTACCGTAATGATGGGAGCTTCTTTCGGTTCTGTTCCGGACATGTATGCCAACATTCAAAAAGCAATTGGAGCAACGGAGAATTTAATGAATATCATTGAGACAGAAAGCGAAATTGAATTACACAAAGGTTCTTCTAAACCTGTCATCTCAGGAAAAGTTGAATTTAAAGCTGTAAACTTCAGTTATCCACAAAGAAATGACATTCAAGTATTGAAAAATATTTCTTTTGATGTAGATGAAAACAAAACCATTGCATTGGTCGGTTCTTCTGGAGCAGGTAAATCAACCATTGCCTCTCTCCTATTGAATTATTACCCTTTAACAAACGGAGAAATTCTTTACAATGGAGAAAATGCAAATAACATTGATACACATCATTTACGTTCTCACATTGCCATCGTACCGCAAGAGGTTATTTTATTTGCAGGAAGTATCAAAGAGAATATTCTTTTTGGAAATACGGATGCAACGGATGAAGAAGTAATCAATGCTGCTAAGAAAGCAAACGCATTGGAATTCATCAATTCTTTTCCAGAAAAAATGGAAACTGAAGTTGGAGACAGAGGTATTCAACTTTCTGGTGGACAGAAACAACGTATTGCGATTGCCAGAGCGATATTGAAAGACCCTAAAATTTTAATTTTGGATGAAGCAACCTCTGCATTGGATTCTGAATCAGAAAGATTGGTTCAAGATGCTCTGAATACTCTAATGAAAGGGAGAACATCTTTTGTGATTGCACACCGACTTTCTACCATTAAAAATGCAGATACTATTTTTGTAATGGAAAATGGACAAATCATTGAGAATGGCAAACACGAAGAATTGCTTTCTCAAGATGGAACTTACGCTAAACTTGTAAATTTACAAGGTTTTGACATCATCGATTAAATAAAAACTATGACATTTACTTCACTCGGAATTTCAAAATCTTTCGTAAAAGAATTACACAATCAAGGGTATGAATCTCCCTATCCTATACAAGAAAAAGCGATTCCTTCCATTCTTGAAAAAAAAGATGTTTTAGGTGTTGCGAAAACAGGTTCTGGTAAAACAGTAGCTTATGTTCTTCCTATTCTACAATTATTAAAAGATCAGAAAGAATTAAAAAATAGACATATTCCTGTTTTAGTTCTTGTTCCGACGAGAGAATTGGCAATCCAAGTTGAAGAAGTTTTTAAAGTATTTGGGCAAGGTCTAGATTATCCTGCAAAATCGAAAGCAGTTTACGGAGGTGTATCTATCAATCCTCAGATGAAAACGATGAACAATGTTTCCGTTTTGGTTGCTACTCCCGGGAGATTATTAGAATTGATTCGTTCAAAAGCCGTTCATCTTTCTTCTCTTTCAACCTTAGTTTTGGATGAAGCCGATAAGATGTTGAATTTAGGTTTTAAAGAAGAGGTGGATGAAATTCTCGCTTTGTTGCCGAAAAAACGTCAAAACATTCTCTTTTCAGCAACATTGAATCCAGAAATTGAACGTATCAACGAACTATTATTGGACAATCCAACTGTTGTAAACATCATTCCAGAGGTAGAAACGGTAGAATTACTCAATCAAGTGGGTTATTTTATTGATGCAGAAAAAAAAGGACCGTTATTGCGTTTTTTATTAAAAGATAAAGAGATGCAACAAGTTTTAATTTTCACATCCTCAGTATTTAAAGCCGACCAATTGACGGTGAAACTTCGCAAGAATGGATTCAATGCACGTGCAATTCACAGTAAAAAAAGTCAAGGTGCACGTCAAGAAGCATTGAGAACTTTTAAAGCAGGTAATCTTCCTATTTTAGTTGCCACAGATTTATTAGCTCGTGGAATTGATATTGAATTCTTGCCTTTTGTAATCAATTACGAACTTCCAAGATCTCCAAAAGATTTCATTCATAGAATTGGTCGAACGGGACGTGCAGAAAACCCAGGTGAAGCAATTACATTTGTTACCGAAGAAGATAAGCATCATTTTAGAGTTATTCAGAAAAAGATGAAGCATTGGGTAACGATGATTGATGGTGGGAAGTTGATTTAGAGGGATAGATTGTTAGAGGACTAGAGGTTGAGAATTTGCTATTGTTTAATTAAGCGAAAAACTTTATCCTCAATGATTACGAAGTAAATTCCATTTTCTAATTAACTGGCTTTGATTATCGTAGAAAAATCATTTTGGTGCGCAATTAAAACTTCTTGCTCTTGCCCTAATTGGTTGACAAATCCCTCTCCTATTTCCATTTCATTGCCCATTCTTTTTCTTCTTTAAGCGATAAAAATGACCAAGCAACGATTCGTGAGCTCTTATTTCCAGTTCCCATTGGGATTGTTCTGATTTCTTTAGCTTCAACTTCATCCAATACTTTATAGATTTCTTTTAAATTCGATTGTTTTGAAACCAATGTAGAAAACCACAAACAATTTTTTGCGAATTCTTTACTTTCCAATACCATATTTTGGATGAATTGTTTTTCGCCACCTTCATAAATGAGTTCACTCTCCAATCCTGAAAAATTCAATGCTTTTTCATCAGGTGATTTATTTGCTAAATTTTTATTCTTCCGTTTTGTGCCACTCTCTGCTTCTTCTTTTGAAGAATGAAAAGGAGGATTACAGATGGTCATGTCAATTTTATCTTTCTTCGTGAGGATGCCTTTAAAAATATTATTCTTGTTTGGTTGAATTCGACAACCTATCTGATTTGTCAATACACTGTTCTTTTGAATGATATTTTTCGCAACCTCCAGTGATTTAGAATCATTATCCGTTGCAATAAATCGCCATCCGTATTCTGTTACACCAATAATTGGATAAATACAGCTTGCTCCTGTTCCTATATCTAAACAAGTAATTTTTTCTCCTTCCGGAATTTTTCCAAAATTACTTTCAGTCAAAAGATCTGCCACATAATGGATATAATCGGCTCTCCCAGGAATTGGTGGGCATAAATTCTCATCAGGAAATTCCCAAAAATCAATTCCATAAGAATCTTGCAATAAAGCTTGATTCAATTTCTTTACTGCTTTTGGATTGGAAAAATCAATGGTTTCGTCTCCGTATCTATTTTCAATCACGAAATTCGCTAACTCAGGCATTCCTTTTATCAATGCTTCTAAATCATAACGCTCTCTATTCTTGTTGCGTTTATGCAAACGAAATTTAGTTGTGTTTTCTTTCTTCATTATCATTTAATTAAGGTGCTACCCATGCCATCATTTCAGCACAAGCAATTGCGCCGTACGTCCCCAATGCATAACCTAAGACGGCTAAGATTGCTCCAACACTTGCCAAAGATGGATGAAAAGCTGCCGCTACAATTGGTGCGGATGCTGCTCCTCCAATATTTGCTTTAGAGCCTACTGCTACAAAGAAAAATGGTGCTTTTATCAATTTTGCAACGAAAAATAAGATTCCGATGTGCACAAGCATCCAAATAATTCCAACCAAAATCAACTGAGGTTCTTCGATGGCTTTTTCCAATTCCATTTTCATTCCAATGGTCGCAACCAAAATATAAATAAATACACTCCCAATTTTCGAAGCTCCCCCTCCCTCGTATTTTTTTAATTTTGTCGTTGAAATAATTAACCCACCTGTTGTTGCTAGAACTACTAACCAAAAGAACGAACTACTGAAAGGCGATTCACTTCCGAGCCAATTAGTCATAATTCCTGACAACCATTTCCCTGCGTAATGAGAAAACCCAACCACACCAAAAGTGATTCCTGCCAACACCATATAGTCTGTTAATGTAGGTACTTTTTCCGTCTTTTTTTGAAAGTTACTCATCTTCACTTTCAGTTCTTCAATGGAAGAAGTATCCGCTTTCAACCACTTATCAAATTTTTCAGCTCTTGCGGCTCCCCACAGAAGAAAAGCCATCCAAAGGTTGGCGACAACGATATCTACAGTTACCATTTTCCCATAAAAATCAGGATTATAATGATATGTTTCGAGCATTGCCGCTTGATTTGCACCACCACCAATCCAACTACCGGCTAAAGTTGCAAATCCTCTCCATGCTGCTTGATCTCCTATTCCACCAACAACCTCTGGATCAATAAACGAATAAACGTAAATCGCAATTGGTCCACCGATTATAATTCCTACGGTTGCTGTCAAAAACATAATGATTGCTTTCGGTCCAAGCTTGATAATGGCTTTAAAATCTATCCCAATCGTCATTAGAATCAATGCTCCTGGTAATAAATAATTTTTTGCCATTGTATAGAGCTCTGAATATTCTTTTGAAATTAATCCAAATGAACTAAGGATAGCAGGAACAAGATAGCACAGTAAAAGAGCAGGAACGAACATATAAAACTTTTTCCATCCTTTCGACTGCAAACTGGAAGTGTAAAAAATTAAGGCAAGAATAATTGCCAATACACCAAAAACAATGGTATCCGACACAAAAGTAGGACGTTTTCGATAATCTACTTTAAAAGTTAAATGATTGGATTGACTTGATTGCATTTTCAAAGTATCTCCATTATAAAACATGAGCATTGAGACATTCACTGAAGAATCCATGTCTTTCAAGAGAATAGGTTGAATTTTCTCCAGTGTTACTAATTGCGTGAAATTTTCTTTATGAAGTTTTACCTGAACAGAATCCACATGACTAGGAACATCCATCATGTTAAAATCAATCAAAATGGATGATTTTTTCTCTAGAATCAAATCATCATGAGCGCTAATATTAACATATTCAAAAGAGTCAGGCTCTAACGTTTGCATAAAAGCACTGTCAACTAATTGAATATTCTGCGAAAAAGAAAATGTAGCAACAAGTAGAAATAATAAAGAAAGTATTTTTTTCATTGTTTTATTTTAAAAAGAAAAAACATCCTAATCATCGAAGAACGAGAAAAGGATGTTTTAAAATAGTTTAATTATGAATGTTTATTTCACACCATGCATTAATCTTTTAATCAGCGGTGTAAGTGCTAGAATTAACAACCCAGCGACTAAAGGAACAATTGTAAAAATTAAGAAAAACGTTGATAAAGAATATTGTTCCGTAATGTTTTCAATTTGTCCACCGAGAACAGCAGCTAATTTGTTTCCAATTGCAATAGCCAAGTACCACATACCGAACATGAATGCAATCATTCTTGCCGGAACAAGTTTACTTACATAAGACAAACCAACTGGAGAGATACATAATTCTCCAAGTGTATGGAATAAGTAGGCAAAAACCAACCACATCATACTCACTTTAACACCCTCTTGCATTCCGTATGAACCCCATGCCAACAGACCAAATCCAATTGCCATAATGATCAATCCTAAAGCATACTTTCCTGTAACTGAAGGATTGTATTTAGACTCCCATATTTTAGAGAAAATAGATGCAAATGCAATGATAAAGAAAGAATTCAAAATACTGAACCAAGAAACGGTAATCGTCACTTCGTTTTCATTTATTTGTTTTACAGAAGCTAAAATAATTCCATTATCTCTTTGATAATTATCTCCATCTTCACGCGCTCTAGCTAAACTATTTTCATCAAGAAATCCAAAAGCGGTATGTTCATTATTCATTGTGATAATCTCTACTTTATCACCGACAGAAAACTCTTTCGTTTCCCCAATATTAATCTTTCTATCAACCACTTTTGCTCCGTTTGGAACTTCCATTTGCTCAGTAATAGGTGTATAAGCAAAGAGTAATTCCCCTGCTTCATTTTTTCTTTGCTCTTTTGTTTTTTCATCCATAAGAGGCTCACCTTGAATTGCAGAATATCCAACTTCATACGAAATTGTACTGAAATCTCTGTTCAGCATCCACCCAACAATTGACCACATACCTGCGAAACAAATCACAAGAACAATGTTTGAACCTGGAATGATTTTGTATGTTTTTTTCCATAAAAGAATTAAAACATAAGAGATAAATAGTAAAGGAACAATTGTTAAAAGAGTATTAACTACATTATAGATTGTTGCTGCATTACCAGTCATTACCCTATCTACGCTATCACGCGCAAACAAAACCAATGAAGTTGCACCTTGCTCGAATGACAACCAAAAGAATACGGTGAAGAATGCAAAAATTACGAAAGCAATCATTCGGTCACGAGTCACTCTATCATATCTAGAAATTCTAGAAATTACAAGAATAAGAAACAGAAGTAAACCTAGTAAAATTGAAAAATATTGACCTTCCAGTGCACCTACCGAGAATGGAAAAAGGTTAATTCCCGCAATTCTTGACATTGGATCATTAATAAGGTACATAAAACCAATAATTGAAGTGATAACAATCAGAATTTTGTCCACCATTGTGAAAGGATTCGCTTTTGGCTCTTCTTCTTTGTTTACGTTTTCAACTAAATCTTCAACTTCACCATTTGCATCTTGTACAGATTCGATTTCCTCAATGACTCCTTCTTTTTTGTTTTTATTTGGAACACCTCCAATATTTCCAAACAAAGGTTTAGATAACCAAAACTGAAGTGTACCTAATAACATAAACACACCTGCTAATCCAAAACCATAAGACCAACCAATTTTCTCAGCTAAATAACCACAAAGCATCATTCCAAAGAATGCTCCTGCATTAACTCCCATGTAAAAAATAGTATAAGCACCATCTTTCTTTTTAGGTGTATCTTTATACATTTCAGAAATGATTGAAGTCATGGTTGGCTTAAAGAAACCTGTACCAATAACTAATAATCCAAGTCCAAAATAGAGTGAAAATTCTGTTTCAAAAGCCATTGACGCATGTCCAGCAGTCATTAATAATGCTCCAACAACAACTGCCCAGCGATAACCAATCATTTTATCTGCGATAATTCCACCGACAATTGGAGTTAAATACAAAAGACCTGCATATGTTCCAAAAAGAGCCGTAGCATTCTCTGCCGACCATTCCCAACCTGGATTATACCCAATAACGGCCATTGTTAAAAACTGAACTAAGAGCACTCGCATTCCGTAGAATGAAAAACGCTCCCACATTTCTGTAAAGAAAAGAACAAACAACCCTGCTGGATGTCCTAATACTTGAGAATCAAAAAAGTTTGGATTTTTTGTAACTTGATTTGACATTATATATTTATTTTCTGATTATAAAATTTTATTGTAATTACTTTGTTTCGTCAGCTAATTCAAAACCTTCCGCTTCTTCAAAATTGGTCCCTTCATTATCTTCTGCTCCGTGTGTAAGTGCTTTTAATTTTTTCAGGAAGATAATTAGTAATAATCCAAAAACGACAGTAAATATTGTAATCCACATGAATGTTTTATATTCTTGAGCATTCTGCGTTTCTTCAATTTTAAAAGAAACACTGTAGTCTTTACCATCACCTTTGTTTATTTCATTTTTAACAGCCTCCTCATCCTTTTCAAATAGAATTTTAGCATGTACAGGTGAACTTTTTTTGGCATTATATCCTTTTAATTCAGCCATTAAACTTTTAGAACTTTCACTATCTAACACAAATAAACTACTAACATCTTGATTATCATCTAATTTAATAAACACAGCTGAACCGTTAACTTCATAAACAGAAGTTTTAAATTCAATGTTTTTATCATGATTTATAGGATAATCTTTAATTATTTCATTTTTACTCACTTCAATATCAGTTTTATCACTAAACTGATTCATCATTGAAACATCACTAATCATATCCCCTTTATAAGCTTCAATTTGAGACGATTCTCCAATTGTACCTGCAAGTTTATTACCAAATCCCGTAGCTGCAAAATAAATACCCATCATAATTGAGGCATATTTTAAAGGTGCTAATTTTGTGATAAATGAAAGAGAAACAGGAGAAGTACATAGTTCTCCAATTGTGTGAAAGAAATAAGCTAGAAAAATCCAAATCAAAGATGCTTTTCCAAAAGTTTCTGCTGACGCTTCCTTAGAAGCAAACATCATAAACACAAACCCAAACCCCATTATAATGGTCCCTATAGCCATTTTAAACAATGAAGATGATTCTTTCCCTTTTTTAGACCACCAAACCCAAAACCCAGCAACGAGAGTTCCAAATAAAATAATATACCCAGCATTTAATGATTGAAAAACAGCTGTAGGAATTTCCCAATTACCGACAAACCTATTTACTTTAACATCAGTATACAAGCTCATCAAACCACCTGCTTGTTCAAAGGCTGCCCAAAACACAATAATGATTAAAAAAGACAGTAACAAAACAACAACTCTGTCTTTCTCAATCTTAGTTAACGATTTTTTCGAAGCTTCTTTAATTTTAGGGTCTTCAATTTTTCCAATAAAATTCCCTACATGAGTTAAATGCTTCTGAAATGACATATAAACAATTTGTCCAATTGCCATCCCTATTCCAGCTAATCCAAATCCTGCGTGCCATCCCCATTTATATGACACAATAGCAACTGTAATCCCAGCTAAAAAAGCTCCTATATTTATCCCAATATAAAAAATGGTAAAGCCTTTATCTCTTCTAATGTCTCCAGGTTGGTACAACGCACCAACCATAGTCGATATATTTGGTTTCAAACAACCTACTCCTAATATAATTAATGCTAAACCTGTAAAAAAAGCAGTTTTATTAGGGATTGCTAAAATCCCGTGTCCTGCACATAAAAGTAAACCTCCAATTAACACCGTTTTTTTCTGTCCCAACCATTTATCTGCAATAATTCCTCCTGGAATTGACATAACATAAACAAGCATAGTGTACCAGCCATAAATCCAAATAGCATCTTTCGTAGTCCAACCTAACCCTGGCCCTTCAGCACCAGAAGAAGTTGCTGATGTTGCTATATAAAGAATAAGCAATCCACGCATTCCATAATAAGAAAAACGTTCCCACATTTCGGTAAAAAACAACACGAATAAGCCCTTTGGGTGACCGAATAATGTATCTTCGTTTTTTAAACTAATATCTTGACTCATATTTTAGAATTATTTTTAAGATTGTGAATGTAGTAATTTTTTAACAAATATTATACATTAAACTCATGCACTTATTATATACATATCATAATCTCCTGTTTATCAAGACTAAAAAAGCTGAAAAAATACCTTTGCTTTCTGCTATAGTTATCAATTCTGTTGCTATATTTGTATTTCTTCAAAAAAACAAAATGAAACAATTTTTCTTTCTCTTTTTTTCAATTCTATTAAGTACAACTTCCTGCGAAAATAACAACACCAAAGTTGTTGAGGAAAATTCTCTCGCTATTAGCGAAACAAACGTTGAAGATTCACATTCATTCTCTAATATTTCGGATGTTCAGACAGAACACATTCATTTAGCATTAGAAATTAATTTTGATCAAAAAATCATATCTGGTATTGCACGACATAAGATTTCCGAACACTCTACAAACAAAATCATTTTTGATTCAAAAGCATTAAAAATTGAAAAAGTCACTTTAGGAAAAGTCCCAGAAACCGAAGCTGATTTTGATTTAGGAGTAGAAGATGAACTTTTAGGACAAGCGCTAACCGTTTACATCACGCCAGAAACAGAATATGTCAATATATATTATAGTACTACTGACAAATGTGAAGCACTCGATTGGTTACCTGCCGAATTGACTTCAGGCAAGAAAGAACCATTCTTATACACACAAGGTCAAGCTATATTAACTCGTTCTTGGATTCCTCTCCAAGATTCCCCAGCAAATAGGATTACTTATTCTGCTGACATTAAGACAAATAGAGATGTTCTCGTGTTAATGAGTGCTTCAAATCCAACAACAAAGAATAAAAGCAGAGAATATCATTTTGAAATGAATCAAAAAATCCCTTCTTATCTTATTGCTCTTGCCGCAGGTGATTTAGTTTACACACCAATCAATGAGATTTGTGGTGTATATTCAGAAAAAGAACTTGCTGATGCTAGCGCTTATGAATTTGGAGATTTACCCAAAATGATTGATGCAGCATCCAATTTATATGGACCATATTTATGGGAGAAATACGATATTATTGTCCTCCCCTATTCATTCCCATTTGGTGGAATGGAAAATCCACGCTTAACTTTTGCAAACCCAACCTTACTCACTGGTGACAGAAGTTCAACAACTGTAATAGCGCACGAACTTGCTCACTCTTGGTCAGGAAACCTTGTCACAAATTCAACATGGAATGACTTCTGGCTGAACGAAGGATTTACGGTTTATTTTGAGAATAGAATAATGGAAGAAATTTATGGAAAAGAAATTGCAGACATTATGACTACAATAGAGTACCAAGATTTAAAAGCATCTATAGGAGAGATCGAGGACAGTTCATTCCCGGAAGATTCAAAACTAAAATTAGAACTCAACGAAAGAAATCCAGATGAAGGAATGACTGATATTGCTTATGTTAAAGGTGCGTTATTTCTCAGAACACTTGAAAAAGAAGTCGGTCGTGAAAAATTAGACCAATTTCTTAAACAATATTTCATTGACCACGCATTTGAATCAATTACAACAGAAATATTCACCAAAGACCTTGAAGACAATCTACTTCAGCCCAACAATTCAACCTTTAACTATAAGGAATGGATTTATGAACCTGGAATTCCGAAAAACCATGTGGAAATTCATTCAGTTCGTTTAGAAAGGATGATTTCGATGGCAAAACGAATAAACAATGATAAAGAAACTTTCACTGGCGAGTATTTACATCTAAAAAGAAAGGATAGAATCACGCAAGAATGGTTATCTTTCATTCGAAATCTAGACAAAAATCTATCCGCAGATAAAATGAAGAAAATCGATGACCAATTTCATTTTTCAACAGAAGCAAATGCGATTATAAAATCTGATTGGTTCAAGTTAGTTGCAAACACACAATATCGTGAAGTTTACCCGCAGATGAGCGAATATCTTCAATTAATAGGCAGAAGATGGTTAGTCGAAGGTATCTATTCCAATTTAATGAAATCTAGTGAAGAAATAGATCATCAATTTGCCAGAGAAACATTTGAGAAAGCAAAAAAGAATTACCACTTTGTCACACGGTCAACCATTCAACAAATTATCGATAAACAATAAAAAGTTAACAACAAATTAACATTTTTTTATAAAACTGACTTTCGTCATGTTAACAATTGCTAACTCATTGTATATTTGTAATATATTTATAACTAAAACAAATAACAATGAAAATTAAACACATCTTTTTATCAGCAAGTATTGTTTTTGCACTTACATCATGTGGTGGGAGTTCAGAAACGACAGATTCTAACACGAGTGAATCTGAAAGCGCTCCAATTGAAAATAAATCTCATGGTCAATCAGGTGTTGCAGCCGTTGAAGGAGAAGAAATGAACGTTCTTCAATTAGCACTTTCAATGGAAGATTTCTCAACACTAGTTGTTGCTGTGCAAACTGCAGGCGTTGAAGATGCTTTAGTTAACGCTGGTCCGTTGACTGTTTTCGCTCCATTAAACTCTGCTTTTGACAAACTTCCTGAAGGAACTGTTGAGACTTTGTTAAAACCAGAAAGTAAAGCGGATTTGACAATGATTTTGATTAATCATGTTGCTCCGGCTAACTACCCAATCAAGCAATTGAAGAAAGAAGCTAAAAAAGGACGTAAATTGTACATGGCATCCGGTAAATATCTTGAAGTTGAAAATAGAGACGGAAAAGTATTTGTAGGTGGTACTGAAGTTTTGCAGTCAGTAAAGGTTAGTAACGGATGGGTTCACGTTGTTAATGATGTAATTGTACCAGTAAGTGAATAACAATAAATAAATAAAACAAAAGATGAAAATTAAACATTTAACATTAGTAGTGGCAATCTCATTTGCAGTAGTAAGTTGTGGTGGTGGTGAAAAATCTGAGCCAGCAACGACTAACGAAACTGAGACAACGGTTGTTGAAGAAGAAACTGTAGCAGAAGAAGCTCCAGAAACATCAGCAAATGATAATATGGACAACAAAGGTGTTGGGCCAATTTCTAGTATTGAGTTAGGTGAAATTGATAATGCTTTAGCAGATTCAGGTAAAGAATTGTACAAAACAAATTGTACAGCTTGTCATAAATTCGGTAAAAGATATATCGGACCAGCATTAAAGGGTGTTACAACTCGTCGTTCTCCAGAATGGATTATGAATATGATTTTAAATCCTGATGGAATGGTTGTTGAAGATCCAATTGCAATGGCTCTACTAGCAGAGTACAATGCTCCAATGTCGAATCAACAATTATCTGAAGAGGATGCAAGAGCAATCTTAGAATTCTTTAGAACAAAAGAATAATTTTCAAATTTTAACTAAAACAAATAACATGAAAAGAATTTTCAAATCAATTTTCTTATTAGCAATTACTTCTTCACTTGTGGTGAGTTGTGGTGGTGCTGAAAAAGGAAAAAAAGGTGCCATTTCAGGAAATGCCGCCGAAAAAGTATACATTGCTCCAGGAGAGCACGATTCTCATTATGCATTTATCTCAGGTGGTTTCAGTGGACAATTAGCTGTTTACGGTTTACCATCAGGACGTTTATTCAGAGTTATCCCAGTTTTCTCTCAAGATCCAGAGAAAGGATATGGGTACAGTGAAGAGACTAAACCAATGTTGATGACTTCTCATGGATTAATTCCTTGGGGTGATTCTCACCATCCAGACATCTCGCAAACTGCAGGTTCTGTTGATGGACGTTGGGTATTTATCAATGAAAATAATACTCCTCGTATTGCTCGTATTAGTTTAGAAACTTTCGAGACTGAAGAAATCATCGAAATCCCTAATTCTGCGGGTAACCATAGTTCTTCTTTCGTAACTGAAAACACAGAGTACGTTGTTGCAGGTACACGTTTTGCTGTTCCTTTTCCTCAAAAGGACATGCCTATCAGCGAAATGAAAGGTAACTTTAAAGGAGCTTTAACATTTTTAAGTGTTGACAAAGAAGAAGGACATATGGACATCGCTTTTCAATTGAGAATGCCAGGGTTCAACTATGATTTATCTCACCCAGGTCGTGGTAAATCACACGGTTGGTTCTTTTTCTCAACATACAACACTGAAGAGTCTAATACATTGATGGAAGTAAATGCTTCTCAAAATGACAAAGACTTTATTGCAGCGATTAACTGGAAAAAAATTGAGGAGTATGTAGCAAATGGTGGTGGAACTAAAGTTCCAGCTAACTATGCTCACAATACATGGAATGATGATGAGCATACTGCTAAAACAGTTATGGAAGATGAAGTTTTAGTAATCGAGCCTTCTGAGGTTCCTGGTGCTATTTTCTTCTTACCTACAGCAAAATCACCTCACGGTTGTGATGTTGATCCAACAGGTGAATACATTATTGGTAATGGTAAATTAGCTGCACAAATGACTATTCACTCGTTTACGAAAATGCTTAAAGCGATTGAAGACAAAGCTTTTGATGGAGATGCTTATGGTATTCCAATCATTAAATTTGATGCTGTAAACTACGGTACTTTAGAACAACCAGGACTAGGACCTCTTCATACTGAATTTGATACAAGAGGAAATGGTTATACTACTTTCTTTATCTCTTCTGAGGTTGTGAAATGGAATATTAAAGATTTGAAAATCATTGATAGACATCCAGTATACTATTCTGTAGGTCATTTAATGATCCCAGGTGGTAACTCTCAAACTCCAGATGATAAATACTTAGTTGCAATGAACAAAATTACAAAAGACCGTTATTTACCAACAGGTCCTGAAGTTTGTCAATCTGCACAATTATTTGATATCTCTGGAGAGAAAATGGAATTATTGTTAGATTTCCCAACAATTGGTGAGCCTCATTACGCTGCAGGTATTGCTGCTGATAAAATTGCTGCTAACTCAGTTAAAATATTCAGATTAGAGGACAATAAACATCCTTATGCTGTTCAAAATGAAGCTGAAACTAAAGTAGTTCGTAAAGGAAAAGAAGTACATATTTATATGTCTATGATTCGTTCTCACTTCTCACCAGATAATATTGAAGGTGTAAAAGTTGGTGACAAAGTTTATTTCCACGTTACTAACTTAGAGCAAGATTATGATGTACCTCACGGTATCTCAATGATTGGCGCACAAACTTCTGAATTGTTAATCATGCCAGGTAGAACAACTACTTTCACATGGGAACCAAAACAAGTTGGTGTTTGGCCATTCTATTGTACAGATTTCTGTTCTGCACTTCACCAAGAAATGCAAGGATACATTAGAGTTTCTCCAGCAAGCTCAAATATTGAAATTTCTTACACATTGGACGGAGACGTACCAGGTGAAGAAGAAGAATTATAAGCTGAACTATTAGATTAAAAAAAAGCGAGTAATCTTGTAATGATTACTCGCTTTTTTAATACCCAAACAATTGAAATTCAGACAGTTTTATGTAACATACCTCACATAAAAAAGGTGCAAATTTTTATAACTTTGGAGTATTAAACAGATGAAAATAATTAAATAAAAAATGTCATGAAAAAGTCAAAAGTATTAATGATTATTGGATCATTATTAATTCTCGGTCTATTTGCTTTCCCATTGTGGAACATCACTTTAGAAGCTCCACAATACCCTATTCCACTAGGGATGGATATTCATATCAATAAATTTTCTGACACACATGAATTCGATATTAAAAATATCAATTTAATGAATCATTATGTTGGTATGCAGTATATTCCAGAAACAATTCCTGAATTTAAAATTTTCCCAATTGTCATTGGATTTATGGCTGCGTTAGGTATAATATTTGGATTTATAGGGAAATACAAGCTATATTTGGTTTGGTTCATTCTTATTTCGTTACTAGGAATTGCAGGGATGTATGATTTCTATTTATGGGAATACGATTATGGACATAATTTAGATCCTAATGCCATTATGATTTTTAAAAATCCTGATGGTTCAGTAATGGGGTTCCAACCTCCACTCTTTGGGTCGAAGGATATTCTCAACTTTACAGCTCATTCTTACCCGAGAACAGGTGCTTATTTTATGTTTGTTGGTATTCTTTTAACTTTTATTGCTTTCTTTGTAGGTAAGAAAGAAGCAAAAAAGAAGTAAACTTACTTTATACTAAATTATAATATGAAAAATATTTTCATAGTGCTAACATCTTTATTGGTGTTAGCACTTTATTCTTGTAATGTTGAACCTGTTGAAATTGATTATGGAAATGTACACTGTATGCATTGTGATATGACAGTTGTAGATAGAAGTCATGCAGCAGAATATGTCACCAAGAAAGGAAAAGCTTTTGTTTTTGATGCCATCGAATGTATGGTTAGAACTATTAATGAAAAGAATAATGAAGATAATTTAGCATTTATTCTTGTTGCGGACTATGCTAATCCTGGTGTTTTAGTAAATGCTAAAGAAGCTACTTTTATGATCAACGAAGAGATCAAAAGTCCAATGGGAGCTAATCTTTCTGCATTTTCGACTTTAGAATTAGCCACTAAAACTCAGAAGGAATACGGTGGAGAATTATTAAATTGGGATGAATTAAAAGAAGAACTATCCGAATAAATATGAAAACTACTCTTATATTTTTCTTCCTTTTACTTACCTCCTACTCTAATTCGAAAACAATTACTGTTTGTAAATCGTGTAGTATTAAAACGATTAAAAATGGTATTTCTTTAGCGGATGAAGGTGACACTGTTTTGGTTAAAAAAGGTGTTTATAAAGAAACAATCATCATGATGAATGATGGTATTCAATTAGTAGGTGTTGATATGCCTACTATCGATGGACAATATAAAAAAGAAAGTATAATTGCTGTAAGTGGCAACAACTTTTCTATTTCCGGATTCAAATTTAGAAATGTAGGCATGAGTTACACCAAAGAAATTTCTGGTGTGTTTGTTTCTAAATCTCGCAATTTCACCATAAAAGACAATGATTTTAGAGATGTGTTTTACAGTTTAATTATCCAAAGTTCAAAATACGGTGTTATAAAAAATAACACAGTTATAGGTGATGCTAGAGAAGAATCTAGTTCTGGAAACGGTATTCATGTATGGAAAAGTTCACACCTAAGGATTGAAGAAAATATAATCTCTGGAATGAGGGATGGAATTTACCTTGAATTTGTTGATTACAGCCATATATCTCACAATACTAGTTTTGACAATTTACGTTATGGTTTACACTTTATGTTTTCCGATAACAATGAATACCATCACAATGAATTTATGAGGAATGGTGCAGGTGTAGCCGTAATGTTTTCTAACATATTAAAATGCACCACAACACTTTTCACTACAATTGGGTAATGGCTTCGTACGGTCTTCTTTTGAAAGAAATAAATGATGCAACAATATCTGATAATGTTTTTGAACAGAACACAATTGGAATCAACATTGATGGCTGCAATAGAATCACCTATAAGAACAATCATTTCATTCGTAACGGATGGGCTTTAAAATTTACTGGAGGATGTTATACGAACCTCTTTGAATACAATAACTTTATGCATAATGCTTTTGATTTATCTTACAATAGCAAAGTTAACGACAATCTTTTTGAGGCCAATTATTGGAGTGAATATTCTGGCTATGATTTGAATAAAGATGGAATTGGAGATGTTCCACATAGACCTGTGAAACTTGTTTCATACATCGTAAATCAAACACCTGAGACATTAATCCTTCTGAGAAGTTTATTCGTGGACATTATCAATTTTTCCGAAAAAGTTTCTCCTGTTTTCACCCCCGATAATCTTGTCGATGCGAAACCACTGATGAAACCAATTAATCAAATAGAAGAATAGTTTAAATTAGATACTAATGATTACAATTAAAAGCCTACATAAAAAATTCGGAAAATTAGTTGTCCTAGACGGACTAGATTTAGACATTAAAAAAGGGGGGATTTTCGCTATTTTAGGTCCAAATGGTTCAGGAAAGACAACTTTGATTAAATCTATTCTTGGAATGGTTATTCCAAATAAAGGTGATATTGAACTTGATGGAAAAAGCATTCTAAAAAAATGGGAATACCGAAATAACATCAATTACTTACCTCAAATCGCAAATTTTCCAGCAAACTTATCCGTTTCTGAATTAATTGAAATGGTTAAAAACCTGCGACCAAAAGAAGCAAAAGAGAGAGAATTAATTGACTTATTTGGGCTAAGGCCTTTTATGAAGAAGAAATTAGGACATTTATCGGGTGGAACAAAGCAAAAAGTAAACTTGGTCTTGACATTTATGTTTGAAAGTGACTTGATTATATTAGATGAGCCTACGACTGGTCTAGATCCTATTGCACTGATTTATTTGAAAGAATTAATCAACAAAGAAAGAGAGAAAGGAAAAACAATTCTTATTACGACACACATTATGAGTTTTGTTGATGAAATGGCAGACGAAATCGTTTTTTTACTTGATGGGAAGATTTATTTCAAAGGATCTGTAGATGAGCTCAAGAAACAAACAGAACAAGAAAATTTAGAACATGCAATTGCTCAATTAATTTCAAAACAATATGCTTAAAATATTAAAATATTCAATTTTTGATTTATTACGAAGTAGGTGGAGTTATGTTTATTTCGTTTTTTACCTTTTAATTTCTTTTTCATTGTTCTTTCTAAATAATGATATAGATAAGGCTATTATTACATTGATGAACATAATCATAATCTTAGTCCCTTTAATAGGAACCATCTTCGGAGTGATGTATTATTACAATTCCAAAGAATTTACAGAGTTACTTCTCGCCCAACCAATTAAAAGAAGTAAAATATTTATGGGCCAATACATTGGAATCTCTTTGTCACTGACATTGAGTCTTGTTTTAGGTATTGGAATCCCTTTCGTTTTTTATGGGTTATTCAAATCATCTGCAATTTTTGATTTCTCTTTACTTCTTCTAGTAGGAGCTTTTCTGAATTTCATTTTTGTTGCTTTAGCATACAACATTGCCATTTCAACAGATAATAAAATCAAAGGATTTGGATTTGCAATTTTAATGTGGCTGATGTTTGCAGTTGTTTACGACGCAGTATTCATGATTTTTTTAATCAAATTTAACGAATATCCATTGGATAAATTTACTTTGGTTGCTACAATGGCAAATCCGATTGATTTGTCACGTATACTCATCATGTTAAAACTAGATGCATCTGCCCTACTTGGATATACGGGTGCAGTTATGAAACAATTTTACGGTACATATCTTGGCGTACTTGTTTCAATGTCTACTTTGAGTTTCTGGATATTAATTCCTTTATTTAGAATGAGAAGAAAGTTAAGAAAGAAAGATTTTTGAGAGAGACAGAATGGTGGTCTGAGTCACGAGGAACGAGGGGACGTAATTACTAAAGAAGTATTCTCTTCCCTATTTTCTCAAATCCTCTAGTAACAACAATAACTTTTCTATCGTTACGTGGTCCATAATTACGATTTTATACCAATTGGGTTGCTTGTGATTATCTGGAACTAGACCAAACTTATGCGCAATTCCTTCTGTCACAAATTGACTTCGAATTGTTATTATATTTGATTTCTCATGTCGATAGAAGTCGAAATTCAATTCTTTCAGCTGCTCACACATCCATTCTGTTCTTTTCTGAAGAATGAAAATTTTCTCTTGCCAACCGAATGGACCGTTCTTCATTAGAATCATCCAAACAGCAATAGCATTTGCACCGGATCGACTTCCAATTAATGTAAAATCCTCACCTTCAACATAACTGGCTTCTTTAGTATTTGCAAATGACATAAAACCTTTGCGAATGATGAAAATTCCAGTCCCATAAGGAGCTTGAGCCATTTTATGAGCATCTAATGTAAAAGAATTAATCTCTTTGTTTTCAAAAGTCAAACGACTATCTTGGTCGGTGAATGGATAATAAAACCCTCCAAAGGCACCATCAACGTGAATTTTGTATGATAAATTATGCTTTTTTAGAGCATTGACATAGGTATCTACACAATCAACCGAACCAAACATTGTCGTCATCATATTTGCAACAACAATACAATATTTTTTACCCTCAGCTTGTGCTTGTGCTAGAATTACATCTAATTCAGTCTCGCTCAGTTTTCGTGAATCATCAATTAAAGGTACTTTCTTAACACTTAAGGTCAATAGATTCCCCGCTTTGTCCATTGAATAATGACTGTCTTCACTGCAAAGGACACATATTTCATCTTGACGAGCATTCATTTCTTGCATGAAATAATTACGATAAATCCATATTGCCTGAATATTTGCTTCTGTACCCCCTGATGCTAAATAACCATCTTGCTCACCTTTTTTTCCTTTGAGAATATCAACTGCACAAATATTAATCAATTCTCGTTCAATATCATGTGTCCCCTTAAAAAAAGGTTCCGACTTCCCTAAAGTATGACATCCAATATGATTTGGATTCTGAATCAATGTTGAAATAAAAGGTGCATCTTGTAGGAATGAATTGTCTTGATTGAAAATTTTATCATCTAAATAAGACGCTGGGATACCGAGAATGTTCTGCTTTTCGTAGTTTACATTT
The DNA here is from genome assembly GCA_024280155.1 of Bacteroidota bacterium. GTDB lineage: Bacteria > Bacteroidota > Bacteroidia > Flavobacteriales_D > Crocinitomicaceae > UBA4466. The sequence continues at coordinate 21,942 of JAJRQQ010000031.1, read as the reverse complement.
TCCTCCAAAGCATTAAAAACAATGTCTTTAATTTCTTTCCCTGTTTTTTTCTTCCAGAATTGATACATTTCTTCTATTGATTATTTTCTGCAAAAATAGAGAAACTAAACGGACTATCAACTGACATATATCATGTAAACGATTAATCCCCATTCATTTCTAACATTCTATTTTTTGTAAAAAAAAACACCCAACTGTTTCCAATTGAGTGTCCATTCTTAAGTTAAAGCATCTAACTATTCAAAATCTTCATTAGAGACGTCGCTATTAACTTTCAATTCGATTGTTTTAAAAACAATATCCATAGGTCCCATTTTCGATTTCATTTCAAAAGGAAACTTTACGCCATCCACCTCTTGATAGTCACCGTAATTTACAACCTGAACTGTAATGTTCCCTTGACCATCATCCATAGAATCTGTTTTACGAATCATTAACCCTGATTTTATATCAAAATAATATTTCGAGTTTTCTGTTTTCACAACATAAGACTCTACTCCATCAATTGTCTCAACACCAATTAATTCACCTTTTTTTATTAAATCTAAAACTTCGAAAGGAACTGAAGATTCTTTTTTCTCAGCAACCTCTTCTTCCGTCATTGGAATTTTTTGCCCTCTAGACTCGTTGTATCCATTTTCACCGTTAAAAACTCCTTTCTGCATTACCATCCCCATCATTTCGATAGACATTGCTTCTTTATTTGGTTTCATCAACTTAACAGTCATTTTTAATTTTTGACCTTGAATCTCTGCCTCCATAACTTGATTTACAGACTGTACAGTCTCAATCTTTTCAGCACCTCCAATAGCCTCTACATAACCACTAACAACCGTCCCAACAGTTACTCCATCCGGCGCTGACTTCATTAATTCTGGTTTTTCAGTAGGATTTGCATATTTATCAAAATAATTTACTGGATAAGGGAGTGCAATTAATCCAGGTAAAACATCTACTGCTTTTCCTACGACAACAATTCTAACATTATCATATCCAAAATACTTAACGGCTACTCGTTGAATATCCTCCACAGTCACTGCATTAATTTTCTGCAAGAATGTAGCATAAAAATCTTCTGGCAAATTATTTGTTTTAATATTCAGAGCATAATTCGCAATTGTAGATGATTTTTCCATAGAACGGACAAAACTCCCTACATAACTTGCTTTTACATCTTTCAAACGGTCTTCTTCCACTTTTTCAGTACGAATACGGTTAATTTCTTTCATCGTTTCCGTTACAGTACTATCAGTTACATTATTCCGAACAGAAACACCTGTAGAAAAGAGTCCTGCATATTTATCTGTAGAAACTCTTGTTCGAGCTCCATAAGTAAAGCCATGCTCTTCTCTCAAGTTCATATTCAAATAAGAGTTAAAATCACCCCCTAAAATTTGATTTGCAACTAATACAGCGTGATAATCCGGGTCTGACATTTTTAATGTGATATTATATACAACCGATACTTCAGACTGAACAGCATTTGACATGTTGATAAAATCAATTTCTGTTTTCTCAACATTTACTGGTTGAATCGAGGCAAGTTCAGTAATGTTAATCTCCTTTTCCCAATCCGCTAGGAATTTTTTCGCTAACTTTTTCACTTGCTTGAAAGAAACATCCCCCATTACAACTAAATAGGCATTATTCGGTTTAAAAGATGTGTTATAAGAAGCTTTTACATCTTCTAATGTGACATTCTTCACAGACTCTACCGTTTCAAATTCTCCATAAGGATGATTTTTTCCATAAGCAATCGCTGCACGAACTATTCGAGCTATGTTAGCTACACTTTTCTCTCCAGAATTTAATCCTTCAATGGTTTGTTCAACTGCTTTATCAAATTCTTCCTGTGTAAAGTTTGGATTTAATAGTGCATCAGTCATTAATTCAAAAACTTCTGGAAAATACTTACTTAAAGTTTGTCCCCAAGCTCCGGTACTGTAAAAGCTTACATTCGCACCTAAGAAATCAATTTTATCATCAAAATCTGTTTTAGAAACATTTGTTGAACCTGTTCCCAATAATCCTCCCATCAAAGAAGAAACTCCAGCCTTTTTTCCTTCAAGAATTGGTGGGTTGTCAATTCTCAGGTTCACAGAAACAGTCGGTAATTTATGGTTTTCCACCACTAAAACCTACAATCCATTCTTTAGCGTGAAAACTTTTGGAGTTTTTATATTAATTTCTGGTGCAGGTCCTGGTTTAGGTTGCACACTTCTATCAATCTGTCCGTAGATAACACTTGTAAAAACAAGTGTTATACTTAAAAATAATATTTTTTTCATTTTTTCCTTTATTTATTCTCCTTCAACAGGAAGATATTTTAAAACCAAACGTTGATTCTTGTTTAAATACTTCTTTGCAACCTCCATAATTTCTTCAGGAGTAATGCTGTTATAAATTTCCAATTCAGTATTAATTAGATTGATATCTCCATAAAGCATGTAATATCTTGCCAAAGAGTTTGCGATTCCTTCTACACTTGAGTTAGAACTTACGAAAGAATTTTCGTATTTATTCTTCAGTTTTTGCAATTCATCCTCAGAAATTAACTCCGTTTGCAATTTCACAATCTCTTCATCAAAATCAGCAACTAAAGTATCCAGAGGAGTGTCTCCCATCGGCATTGCATAAATAATATACATTCCATAATCCTCTTCCGCATAACTGAATGCTCCAACATTTAGCGCTTCTTTTTTATTATCTACCATTTTACGGTATAGTCGAGAACTATTCCCATCACTCAATAAAGTAGAAATCATTTCCAACACATAAGCATCACGAGTTTTCATTGATGGCGTTCTATATGCCGTTAAAATTGCAGGTAATTGAATATTAGGATCATGGTATTCTGCATTAATTTGCTCAGTAATTGGATCTTCAACAAATTGTTTTCTTACAATAGGTTCTCCTTTTGGAATTGGCCCGAAATAATCTTGAATCATTTTTTTTGTTTCATCAAAATCAATATCCCCAGCAACAACTAATACAGCATTATTTGGAATATAAAACTTCTTATTAAAAGCTTGAAATTCTTCTAAAGTTGCAGCATCAAGGTCATCCATTGAACCAATAGTTGTCCATCGGTAAGGGTGTTTTGTGAAAAGATTCACTTTAATCTGCTCAATAAAATGACCGTAAGGAGAATTATCAACACGCAAACGTTTTTCTTCTTTTACAACTTCATTTTGAGTATCTACACCTTCTTGGTTGATTACAGGGTGAAGCATTCTTTCAGACTCCATCCATAGACCTAGCTCTAGATTATTAGAAGGAAAAACCTCATAGTAATACGTTCTATCATCGGTTGTGTTAGCGTTGTTTGTTCCTCCATTTGAACTTACAATTTTAAACCATTCTCCACGACCGATATTCTCGGTCCCTTCAAACAATAAATGTTCAAAAAAGTGGGCAAATCCAGTTCTGTCTGGATCTTCATCTTTCGCGCCTACATGATACATTACAGATGTAATCACAACCGGAGCAGAGTTATCTTGATGCAAGACGACATGTAAGCCATTGTCTAGATCGTATTCTACAAATTCAACTTCTGGTGCAAATGAAAAACTTGCCAAAAAGAAGAATGCTACCAACGCTATTTTTCTCTTCATTCTATTTTGTTTAAAAAATTAATTAATCAAATATAAAAGTTTCATCTTCTTTTCCTTCATAATCCGAATAGATTTATTAAAAAAAAGGACAATAGGTCAATAAAGACATCTAATGGTGAATTAATACCTGCCTTTAAATTCAAAATCATTGTTAAAAACTTTTCTTACTAAAAAACTCAATAAAGACAACCATTTATTATATCTTTCGTTTTCAATTAAACTACTTTATAATCATTACATTATGACTTCTACGCTATCCCTATTACTAAAACGTTTTACTGTTTTTCTTGTATTTTTATTTACCCTTTCATTTAATGCTTCGGCATCACACTATTCGGGTGCAGAGTTAACTTACAGTTGTATTGGACCAAATCAATACAGGATAACTTTAAACATTTACCGTGATTGTAACGGAATCTCACTAGACAATACACATTTAGTAAATTACTCATCCGCTTCATGTGGTGTAAATGCTAGTATAACACTAAATTTAGTCTCTACAACAGACATTACACCTCTCTGTCCTTCGGCTGCGAGTGCTTGCGGTGGCGGAGGCGGAACCTTAGGAGTTGAATATGTCGTTTTTGAAGGGATTTTAACCCTTCCAAACGGTTGTACAGATTGGGTTATATCAGCAAGTAATTGTTGTAGAAATGCTGCCATCACAAATCTATCAGGTGCAAGTAGTCAAAATATTTATGTAGAAGCGCATCTGAATAACACAATTGTTCCTTGCAATAGTTCTCCAACATTTGCAAGTCCTGCACAGATGTTTGCATGTGTAGGACAAACAATTTATTTTCAACAACTCGCTACAGATGTCGATGGAGATTCTCTTGTTTATTCTCTTGTAAATGCATTACAGTCTTCTGGAACATCAGTAAATTATGCTGGTGGTTTCAATGGAACAAACCCTTTTACCGACCCAGTAACAATAAACCCACAGACTGGAGAAATTATTTTTACACCTACTCAAATTCAAATAGCTGTTTTTGCAGTTTTAATTGAAGAATATAGAAATGGTGTCCTTATTGGTTCAATCATGCGTGATGTTCAATTCATCATTCAACCTTGTAGTAATACCATCCCTTCTATTACAGGGATAAATGGCTCGTCTACGATATACGACACAACTATTTGTGCGGGGTCAAGTATTTGTTTTGATGTTACCTCATCAGATATTGATGCAGGACAAAACCTTACAATGACATATTCAAATACCGTTTCAGGTGCAACTTTTACAACTTCTGGAAGTGGAAATAATTTAACTGGAACGTTTTGCTGGAGTTCAACATTGAATGACGTTGGAACATATTCATTTACAATCCAATCAGAGGACGATGCTTGTCCTTTTATTGGACAAAGCTCTGCTGTTTATACAATTAATGTTATTCCAAACCCACACCCACCTGTATATGCAGGAAGTGATTTGAATATCTGTTTAGGAGACTCTGTCACATTAAATGCAACTACTACAGCTAATTCTTCAATCATTGCTGGATATTCATGGACACCAGTTAATAACCTATCAACACCAAACTTGGCTACGACTATTGCAACACCAAATTCAACAACTTCTTATACTGTAACACTAAATTATACTGACGGATGTACATCTCAAGACGCAGTTTCTGTTGTAATCCTACCTGACCCCGCAGCAGATGCATTCCCTGATTCATCTGATGCTTGTGGTGGAGGAAACTTTCTCCTTACAGGTACTTCAGACCAAAGTAGTGTCAATTTTCAATGGTTTGATCCTTCTAATACATCGCTTGGTGCTGGTACCGTTACTGGTCCACAAACGAATTTAACAATCACAGTTCCAACCTCAAATGGAACATACCCATACGTTTTAGAAGTTACAAGTGTGCCCGGTGGCTGTGTTTCTTATGACACTTCATTTATAACGGTTGGAACCCCTCCTTCTTTACCAAGCTGTGTAAATATTTATGCTTCTACAACAGGAACTATTGGTGGTGCAGGAACTCAAGTAGACCCAACAACATTAGAAGAAGCAATCAGCAGAGCAGCATGTAACAATGCTGTAATTAAGCTAGCGACTGGTACATACAACATTGATAATCCAATTTCATTGGGTAGTTTTTCAACAATTGAAGGTGGATTTATTCAAGGTAGCGCTTGGCAAAAAACAAGTCTGCCTGGTGCAACAACTATAAATAGAACAACTTTAAACCCAGAAGGACCTATCAATGGTCAACGATTGGTTGCGCTATACGGAAATGGAACAACAGGATTCAGGTTACAAGATTTAACAATCACAACCGCAAATGCCAATCAACCTGGAATGTCGACTTATGGTGTTCACTTATCAGCATGTACAAATTTTGATATTGTAAGATGTCAGATTTTACCTGGCAATGCAGCACAAGGACCAAGTGGATTTAATGGTTTAAATGGAATAAACGGAGCTAATGGAGGTCTTGGAATTGCTGGAGATAATGATGACCAAAGTGATTCAGGTGAAGGTGGAAATGGTGGTAACGGTACAGGCGCAGGGGCTGGAAACGGTGGTGCAGGGGCTGGAAACCCTGGAGGCTGTTGCAGCACCGGTGGATTTGGGACTCCTGGAGGAAATGCAACAAACTCAACTGCTGGTGGTGGTGGTGGTGGTGGCGCTTCCGGTGGTGAAGAAGATAATAACGGAGGAAATGGAGGTCCTGGTGGTAATGGTGGCGCTGGTGCTTCTGGTGGAAACGCAGGAATTGGCGGAAATGATGGTGGTTCAGGCGGAGGAAATTGTGGAACTTCTGGAACTCCTGGACAAGCAGGCATAAATGGAACAAACGGTACGAACGGAACAACTGGCTCACATATAGGTGGGTTTTGGGTACCTGGAACTTCAGGAACAAGCGGGATAAATGGTACCGGTGGCGCTGGTGGTGGCGGTGGCGGCGGTGGCGGTGGACAAAACTGCTTATTTTGTGTTGATGGGGCTGGATCTGGCGGCGGCGGCGGTGGTGGCGGCGGCCAAGGAGGTATTGCTGGTCAGGGTGGATCTGGCGGTGGATCTTCTTATTCACTTTACCTATTCTTAAATGGTGCTGGTGGAAACGTTGTTGACTGTAATTTTAATTCAGGTTCTTTTGGTACTGGTGGAAACGGTGGAAATGGTGGAATCGGTGGAATCGGTGGAAACGGTGGTTTAGGAAGTACTTACACTGGTGGTGGAGAAGTTGGTTGTGGTGGTAATGGTGGAAACGGTGGTGTTGGTGGCGCTGGTGGTAATGGTGGAAATGGCCAACCCGGAGAAACGAATCAGATTGTACAAACTGGTACACCTCTTGGAGTTTCTTTACCTAACTTTAATTTAGCTGCTCAACCTATAATTACAGCAGAGAACGTAAACTGTATGGAAACAGATGTTGATTTCACGAATCCAAGTTCGGTAACATGGAATTTTTCTTCGAATGCAACCAATCAAAATCCTACAGGGACATTAGTAACAACACAATTTTCAGTAATTGATCGTTACGATATAATAGCAGGACCTGAAACTTATACAGGTTTTCATAACATTGCATTTGCGAATATTTTACCAGAGATAATAACTACTACACCTAGTATTGCTGTAGATACGTTTTTTGTTTGTGAAGGAGACTTTACTTCTTTTGAGAGTTTATATTATGCAGATGATTACATCTGGAATTTTAACGGTGCTATTGCAAACCCTGGGAATACGCAAGTAGTAACAGAACAATTCAATACGTCTGGCTTCTACCCTATTTCAATGTCAATGACAACGGATTGTTGTGGTACTACTCCTGAAGACACTGTTTGGTTAGCCGTAGTTCCTTTACCTATTGCAACAGGTTCTGGAAATACTGCAATCTGCGAAGGAGAATCTACAATTCTTTCTCTGACAGGCCTAAATGCTACAGATTCTGTAGTTTGGAGTCCAACAAATAATTTAATTCCTGCAACAGGGAATAATGTCAGTGTAAATCCTTTAACAACTACAACTTATACAGCAACAGTATATTCTACAATGACCGTTGGAAATCACAACTTAGTTTCCTGTCCAATATCCATTGATTTTGTAGTAACAGTTAATCCTTCACCTGCTATTTCTTTGAGTTCAACAAGTGTTGTTTGTTCAAACGATGGTACAGCAACGGTAAATGTAACAAACGGATTAACGACCAATTATTTATGGTCAACAGGTGGTACAACTGCAACAATTAATTCTTTACCTGTAGGAACTTATTCTGTTACGGTGACTGATGCAGTTACTGGTTGCGCATCATCTGATAGTGTATTCGTTTATGCCGGTGCATCTGCTCCAATTGTTTATGTGCAAACAATCACAAACACTTGCCAAGGATTATCCGATGGTGAAATTGTAGTAAACACAAGTGGTGGTTCTCCTGGCTATACTTATTCGTGGTCAAATGGAGCAACGGGTGATACTCAAACAGGTCTTCCTGCGGGGAATTACACAGTTACTGTTACCGATGGCGCTGGTTGTTCTTCAAGTTTAACAGTTAATGTGCCAGAATTTCCAATTCCAACAGCAACTGTGTCTGCGAATGGACCATTCTGTGCTGGAGATTCTGCCGTATTCACATTAACTGGAGACGATGGAGCAACATTAACTTATAACTTTGGAGGACTGGATTCTACCTTATTATTTACTCAAGACACAATGATTGTCACTTTATATAATGTAATTTCTTCAACAACATTAACAATGACATTAATGGACAATGGGAACTGCACAAACACGACTTTGCCTACAGCAACGGCAATAGTTTACCCTACACCTACAGTGACAATTGCAAACAACGGTCCGCTATGCGCAGGTAATCAAGCAGATTTTACCCTGACAGGAACGCCTGGCTTAATCGTGACTTATGATATTGGTGCAGGTAACACAACTACAACATTGACTGGTGGAACTGCATTAATTTCTGTTCCCAATGCTTTAGTTGACCTAATCTTAACCATTAATTCTATCGATGATGGAAATTGTGTTTACCCTGTAACAATTTCTGATACAACTTTTATAAACCCCTTACCAACTGTAAATGCAGGGAATGATTTTGCTGTTTGTGCTGGACAAGACACTTTATTGAGTGGTACAGGAACTGCAACGAGTTATACTTGGGACAATGGCATTACTGATGGTTCATTATTTACACCTATTTCAATGACGACATACACAGTCACAGGAACTGATGCTTATGGTTGTCAGAATACAGATCAAATTACAATTACAGTAAATCCATTACCTACAGTAAATGCGGGTAATGATCAAACAATATGTGAAGGAGACAATGTAACGCTAACAGGTTCAGGAACTGCAACATCGTACATTTGGGACAACAGTGTAACAGATAATACACAATTCTCCCCTACGACGACAGCAACATATACGGTTACAGGAACAGATGTAAATGGTTGTTCAAATACAGATCAGGTAGTTGTAACTATAAGCCCATCAACATCAATTGACGCAGGTATAGATCAAACTATCTGTATCGGTCAAACGGTTACATTAACAGCTGTAAATCCTTCAGGAGCGACAATTGCTTGGGATAATGGCGTAACGGATGGTGTTTCATTCTCCCCTACTACAACGATGGACTATATTGTAACTGCAACTGTCACAAATGGCTGTCCAAATAGTGATACCATTACCGTAACTGTTAATCCATTGCCAACCGTGAATGCTGGAAATGATTTTGCACTTTGTGCAGGACAAGATACCGTATTAAATGGTACTGGTAATGCAACGAGTTACTCGTGGGACAATAGTGTGACTGATGGTACTACTTTCACCCCTTCTATCACAACAACCTATACTGTAACAGGGACTGATGCAAATAGTTGTCAGAATACAGATCAACTTACGATTACAGTAAATCCACTACCTACGGTGAATGCTGGAAATGATCAAACAATATGTGAAGGAGTAAGTGTTACCTTAGCAGGTGGTGGAACGGCAACAAATTATATCTGGAACAACAGTGTGACAGATAACACACCGTTCTCCCCTACCGCAACAGCAACTTATACGGTTACAGGAACAGATGCAAATGGTTGTCAGAATACTGACCAAGTAGTTGTGACCGTAAATCCTTTACCAACAGTTAATGCTGGTATTGACCAATCTATTTGCGAAGGGGATGCTGTAACGTTAACGGCAAATAATCCTTCAAATGCTAGTTTATCATGGGATAATGGAGTAGCAGATGGCGTTGCATTCACACCTACTACCACGATGGATTATATAGCAAGTGTAATTGACGGAAATGGTTGCCAAAATTCAGATACTGTTCTAGTAACGGTAAATTCATTACCTGCTGTGTTGTTTACTGCTGACACTTTACAGGAATGTTCACCTTTCGAAGTCATCTTCACGAATCAAACAACAGGAAACAATTCAGTTTCATGTAATTGGGATTTTGGTGATGGTAACACAGGAACAGGTTGTTCAACAGTAGCTCATACTTATGATGTCGCTGGACTTTATAGCGTGACTTTGGACGTGACAGATGTAAATGGTTGTAGCTCTTCATTGACATACACAGATTACATTACAGTTTACGAACAACCTATTGCTAGTTTTACTGTAAGTGATGATGATTTAGATATTCTAAATACAGAAGTGCAATTTTCTAACAATTCTCAATTTGCAACAAATTACAACTGGAATTTCGGAGACAATTCAACATCAACAATCGAAAACCCTACCCATAATTATGGAGAGAACGAAGGAAACTACACGGTTACTTTGGTTGCCTCTAACCTATTCTGTAGTGATACAGCGTTGCATGTTATTACAGTAGAAGATGTATTGATTTACTTTGTACCCAATACATTTACACCAGATGGAGATGAGTTTAATCAAACTTTCAGACCAATTTTTTATTCAGGTTACGATCCATTTGATTTCCACATGACCATTTTCAATCGTTGGGGAGAAATGGTTTTTGAATCTTTTGATGATAAATATGGTTGGGATGGAACTTTCCACGGTAAAGTGGTTCAAGATGGCACTTATACTTGGACCATCGAATTCAAGGAAACAATGACAGATAAGCGACATAAAATCTTTGGTCATGTGAATATAATTAAGTGATCACACATATCTAGTCCTGAATAATCGAGACAGATTACGAGGGGATTAAATTTATTAATTAAAGCTGAACAATGATGTCATTGTTCAGCTTTTTTGTTTCGTATTGGAGGTTTGAGTTGCGAAGAGAAACAATTTTTTGAGAACACCAGAGAAAGCGTCTAATTTCCATTTTATATTCTACTCATAGGTACAAAGAAAAAAGATTGAAAAATTGAGAATAAAAAGTAGCTATGTAGCATTTACGAGGTCTTATTTCCTTAGTGCACCACTAACATCCATTATAGGTATTGATATATAAGTTGCTGATAACAATCCAATTGACATTAATTAATTAATTAATTGATAATCCAATTCTTTTCTTATTTTTGCGTTAATTAATAACTTAAAACCCAAATATTTATGTTAAAAGAATTTAAAGCTTTCATCATGACAGGAAATGTCGTTGATTTAGCAATTGCAGTTATCCTTGCCGGAGCAATTAGTGGAGTTGTCAAAGGTTTCGTTAATTTAGTTATGATGCCATTGATTGGTCATTTCTCAGGTGGAATGGATTTTGCTTCTTTAAAAGTCGTACTTTCTGAAGCTGTTACGGATGCTGAAGGCGTTGTTACTGTTCCTGAAAATGCGATTATGTATGGTTCATGGATTAATACAATTATCAATTTAATAATTGTAGGATTTGTATTGTTTATGATTGTTAAGGCATACAATAAAGCGAAGAAAAAAGAAGAGGAAAAGCCAGCTGCACCTCCTGCACCAACAAAAGAAGAGGTTTTATTAGGAGAAATCAGAGATTTATTGAAAAAATAATCTTTTAAAAGAGTAACTTTTATGCCTATTTGTCATTGTACAGATAGGCATTTTTATTTTTAACGGTTTATTAACGCTTCGGTACGTTATTTGTTATTAACTTTGCATTAGTTCTTTGGGGTCGTATTGGATTTGACAGCGATAGCAGTTGTTTAGTGCAAGCATGTCGAGCAATGTGGTGAAGCTCGTAAATCTCTAGTCACAAACTATAATTGACAACACGTCATACAGACTTGCTGCCTAATTCGTTAGACGAATTAAGCTTAATCGAGCGGAAGTATAGTACGCCGACAAGTTCCTTCTCCCACGCCTCCGCTTGATAGGTAGGGATCAAGAAGGATAAACTCTTTCAAGATAGGATCAGTGACACTTCTAAGCTGGTTCGAGATTGAGAAGATAAGTGTAATTATTGGGTGTCTTTGTCCGAGATTACATCGAAAATTAACCGAAGAATAAGCATGTAGAAAGCTAGATTTCTCGTCGTTTGGACGAGGGTTCGAAACCCTCCGACTCCACAACTTAAATTTAAAGCGCCTATCTCTACTGAGATAAGCGCTTTTTTTAATCATTTTTATCCCATGTTTTATCCCACAAATTTATTTAATTCACTTATCACATCTGTCACATATTCTAAAATATCTGATGCAGATTTTGCGATAGAATAGAAGTTGTCTTCATACCGTTTACACGAAATGTGAAATGTATGTAGCAGTTTATCACCTCTAATCGTTCAAACTTCATCTCTTCCAAATTCAAACAATTTCTTATCTATCAACAATAGTTTTGTTATAGATTAACAGAGTTAATACATGTTTTCAATGAGCTCAAACATTTTGAATTTTTTAAACATTGAGTTTGGTCAAAAAGAATAAATTTTTAAGCATATTTTAAGAAAAAAAATAACGCTATTCCTTAAAAAAATTTAACCTTTGTTTTATGAGGGTCTTAATCGTTGAGGATGAAATAGGTATAGCTAATTTTTTAAAACAAGGATTAGAAGAAGAGTCTTTTGTTGTTGATGTTGCCTATGAAGGAGGGGAAGGACTTATTATGGCTCTTTCTGGTGAGTATGATATACTCATTTTGGATTGGATGCTTCCAGAAAAAAGCGGTATAGAAATTTGTACTGAGTTTAGAAAAAAATTTAAAAAAACACCTGTAATTTTTCTTACGGCAAAAGATACGATGAAAGAAACCATTTTAGGATTACAAAGTGGTGCTAATGATTATATAAAGAAACCATTTCATTTTGACGAATTACTTGAAAGGATAAAGGTACAATTACGCCCGAATACAGAAGAGTTGGAAGGGCTTACATTAGGATCTATTAAACTAAACCTTAACACTTATCAGGTAACAAAAAATAATGTTGAAATACCTTTGACTCAAAAAGAATTTTCTTTACTTGAAATGCTTATTAGAAATAAAGGAAAAGTGTGTAAAAGGTCTAGAATAATTGAAAGTGTATGGGATATTCATTTCGATTACAATACTGGAGTAATAGATGTATATATAAATGCACTTAGAAAAAAATTAAAATTATCAGGTGACGAAAATTACATACAAACCATAAGAGGAGTTGGGTACATAGCAAAAGAATTATGAGTTTAAGTTATAAAAAAAGAATAGCAACTCGTTTTATGCTTGCTACAGCAATTATCATAGCGGTAGTATTTACGACTGTTTATTTTATTGTTCAGCAAACAGTTTATCAAAATTTAGATAATGACTTGTCATTTGAAGCCAATAAGCATATAAATGAAGTTGCAATAACTGAGACAAATGTTCATTTTATAAATAAAGATGAGTGGGAAGAAAATGAGCATAGAGAGGTACAGGTAAACCCAGTATTTATCCAGATTACTGATGCATCAGGACAAATAATGGACAAATCTCCAAATCTAAAAGAAAACCAATTACCTTTTCAAAATCATGAAATATATGAGGGGCACTTTAATACTAAATTAAACAACCGTATTATACGCCAAATACAGATACCTGTCAAAAAAAACGGAAAAATTAGAGCTTACATTGTTGCGGCAATGTCTCTTGATTCAACTTTAATGGTCTTAAAAAATTTACAATTTACGCTATTAATTTTATTTCCTATAATCTTGATTGTATTATTCTTTATTTCATCCTTTTTAGCTGGTAGAAGTATTATGCCTGTTGTATCGGTTATTAATACTACTAATCAAATTACAAAAAATAATTTAAATGAACGTGTTGAGTTGCCTGAAAATAAAGATATTTTATTTGACCTTTAGAGTTCAATTAATAATTTATTAGATCGAATCGAAAATACAATTAATCGTGAAAAACAATTTACTTCTGATGCTTCTCACGAATTACGAACACCATTGTCTGTATTAAGAGGTACGCTAGAAATTCTTTTAAGAAAGCCTAGGACACAAGATGAGTACGAAAATAAAATACAATATAGTCTTATTGAAATTGATCGTATGTCAAAAATAATTGATCAATTGCTTGAAATTGCTCGTTTTGACAATAGAGATTTGAATTCAAATATACCTATTCCTTTAATTTTAGTAATAAATCAAATTTTAGTGCGAAAAAACACTTTTCTGGTTGAAAAGAATTTAAAGGTTGAATTTGATACTAATAACTTTAATCATACTGTTAATGTAAATAGTTTTTATGCTAACCTAATTCTTGAAAATATAATTGATAATGCAATCAAGTATTCTAATGAGAATTCAGAAATAAAAGTTGAATTATTATTAATCGATAATGAGGTGATTTGTAAAATCATAGATTTTGGTATCGGTATAAAACAAGAAGATTTAGAATTAATTTATAATCCTTTTTTCAGGTCTGAAGCCTTAAATCATAAGCAAATAAAAGGCAGTGGTTTAGGTTTGTCTATTGCTAAAAAATCGGCTAAAGCCATAAAATCAGATATCACTATTTCAAGTCAGTATGGAAAAGGAACTGAGGTTACAATAAATTTTAAGGAAATCTTAAGGATTAATTAAGGGAGATATAAGGCAGTCGGAGCTACATTTGTTGTAAGTTAAAACTTTGATAAATGATAGATAAGATAATTAAATTTAGTATTCAGAATAAGTTAATTGTACTACTATTAACTTCCGTAATGGTCGGGTTCGGGATATATTCACTAATGAATATACCTATTGGTGCTGTTCCTGACATTACTAACAATCAGGTTCAAGTTATTACTACATCAAGAAATTTAGCAACACAAGATGTTGAAAAATTTTTAACTGCTCCTGTTGAATTAGAAATGGCAAATTTACCCAATGTTAAAGAAATTCGTTCTGTTTCAAAGTTTGGGTTATCTGTAGTAACTATTGTTTTTGATGACGAGATAGGAACTTTTTTGCCAAGACAGTTGATAGCTGAAAAAATTAAAAGTGCAGAAGAAAAAATACCAACAGGTTTTGGAAGTCCTTTTATGGGGCCTGTAACTACCGGTCTTGGAGAAATTTATCAATATATTATTGATGTTGACCCTAAATATAAAGACCAATATTCTATTACAGACCTGAGAACAATTCAAGACTGGATAGTGAAACGCCAATTATCTGGTATTCCTGGGGTGGTTGAAGTTAACACTTGGGGTGGTTTCTTAAAACAATATGAAGTTTCAGTCGACCCTTCAAGGTTAAGAGCTATGAAAATTTCTATTACTCAGATTTTTAATGCCTTAGAAAGAAATAACAGTATTTCCGGAGGAGGGTATATTGAGAAAGGAAATGAAAGTTTTTTTATTAGAGGAGAAGGATTGGTCGGTTCTATAGAAGATATTGAAAATATTGTAGTTGACAACCGAAATGGAGTTCCTATTTTCATAAAAAACATTGCGGAAGTAGGTTATGGTGCTGCCAACAGATTTGGAGCTATAACAGCAAATGGACAAGGAGAAAAAGTTCTTGGTCAAGTAATGATGTTAAAAGGAGCTGACCCTAAAAAAGTAATTGAAGCTGTAAAAACAAGAGTCGATGAAATTCAAGGGTCTTTACCTAAAGGCGTTAGAATTAATGCTTTTTTAGAAAGAAGTGAATTGATAGGTAAAACAACTTTTACAATTGCAGAGAATTTAATATTAGGTTTTTTAATTGTTCTTTTTGTTGTAATACTACTACTTGGAAGTTTAAGGTCTGGACTTGTTGTTGCCTCTGTAATACCACTTTGTATGTTGTTTGCACTTTCCTTAATGAATATTTTTGGGGTTGATGCGAATTTAATGAGTTTAGGTGCAATTGATTTTGGAATAATTATAGACGGAGCTGTTATAATTGTCGAATTTATAGCTTTTAAAATAACAGCTGAGACTCTTGTTATAAATAAATTACCAAAAGAAGAACGTGCTGAATATATCGACCAAATAACATTTGTTGGTTCTACAAAAATGATGCGTTCTGCGATATTTGGTCAAATAATAATTTTAATCGTTTTTATTCCAATACTTTCCCTTTCAGGAGTTGAAGGTAAGATGTTTATTCCAATGGCTTTGGTGTTTTGTTTTGCTTTACTAGGCGCTATATTGATGTGCTTTACTTATGTTCCTGTTGTTTCATCTTTATTTTTAAGACCAACATCAGGAAAAAGAAATTTATCAACAAGGTTTGTAACCTTTTTAGAAAATTCATATCAACCAATTATTATTTGGGCATTGAGAAAAAAGACGTTAATACTTAGTAGTTCAGTTGCATTATTAATTGGGATAGGAATACTTTTTTCAACTATGGGAGGGGAATTTGTTCCAGTATTGGATGAGGGAGATTTAGTAATTCAACCTGTACTTAAAACAGGAACATCATTAACCAAAACAATTGAAACTACTACAGAAATTGAAAAAATTCTACTAAAATTTCCAGAAGTAGAACAAGTTGTGTCTAGAATAGGTGCCGCAGAAGTACCTACAGACCCTATGTCAATGGAAGAAAGTGATGTTATCGTAAAATTAAAACCAAAACCTAGTTGGACAACAGCCGGAACAAAAGATGGATTAATAGATAAATTTAAAGAAGCGTTACTTGAAATCCCTGGTATTGATTACGAATTTACACAGCCAATAGAGATGAGATTTAATGAGCTAATAACAGGAGTTAGATCTGATATAGCAATAAAGATTTTTGGAGAGGACTTAGATATTCTATTTAATAAAGCATTAGAAATTGAACAGGCAATTCAAAATGTAGAAGGTGCATCTGATATTATCGTAGAAAAAGTAGCTGGTCTTCCTCAAATGTCAGTGAAATATAATAGGGCTAAAATTGCAAAATATGGTTTAAACATTGAGGACTTAAACAATATTCTAACAATGGGTTTTGCAGGAAAAACAGCAGGAAATGTTTTTGAAGGAGAAAAGAAGTTTGATTTAGTTGTACGATTTGGTAATAAAAATAGAAGAGATCTAGAAAGTATAAAAACAACTTCTGTTTTATTGCCAAATGGTAGTCAACTCCCCTTTAGCGAGTTTGCAGAAGTTAATTACTCCAAAGGTCCTGCTAAAATATCTAGAGATGACACTAAACGTAGAATAGTAATAGGTGTTAATGTTAGGAATAGAGATTTGGAATCTGTAGTAAAAGATGTACAACATATTGTTGAAACACAAATTAAAATACCTGCTGGTTACTCTGTTCAGTATGGAGGACAGTTTGAAAATTTACGCTCAGCTAAAGAAAGATTAACCATTGCAGTACCTATTGCTTTAATCTTAATATTTTTCTTACTCTATTTTGCTTTTAATTCCATAAAAGAAGCACTAATGATTTATAGTGCAATTCCTTTGTCGGCAGTAGGTGGTGTCTTGTTTTTATATATGAGAGATTTACCTTTTAGTATTTCTGCGGGGGTTGGATTTATAGCTTTGTTTGGAATTGCAGTATTGAATGGTATTGTATTAATAGAAGAGTTTAAAGAACTGAAAGAAAAAGGTCTAAAAAATATAAACAGAAGAATTATAGTGGGAACAAGAAAAAGATTAAGACCTGTTTTATTAACTTCTTCTGCAGCAGCATTAGGTTTTTTGCCAATGGCAATTTCAACCAATGCAGGTGCAGAAGTTCAAAAACCATTAGCAACTGTAGTTATTGGTGGGTTAATAACTGCGACTCTATTAACTTTGGTTGTGTTACCTATTTTATATTCAATATTTGACAAAAAAATAAAGAAACCAAGGTTTAAATTAGGAAAAAAAATAGGCAGTTCTATAGTACTACTCCTACTATCTAGCCATATTGTTCTTTCTCAAAATCAAATCTCACTAGAGAAAGCAATTGAATTAACTGTTGAAAACAATAAATCTTTAAAGGCTTCAACAAATCAAATAACAATAAACAAACAACTGGAAGGAACAGCTTTTGATATAGATAGAACAGAAGTTTATTACAATTTTGACCAAAATAATATTGCACCTAATAATATAGCTTTAAATGTTTGGGGTGTAAATCAATCAATCAAATTCCCCACAGTTTATGGTGCTCAAAATAGTGTTTTAAAAACAAACACCAATATATCTGAACAATCCTATCTGATTAAAGAAACATTGTTAAAAAAAGAAGTTTCTAAAATTTACTTCTAGATAGTATATTGGAATTCCTTAATTGAAAACTATACTTATTTAGATAGTATATATCAAAAGTTTGCTTTGAATGCAATTAAAAAATACAAGTCAGGAGAAAGTAATAATTTGGAGAAACTTACAGCTATAACCAAACAAAAAGAAGTTAAACTACTGCTAGAAAAAAGCAAGACTAATTTAAGTCAATCATTAATTCGATTTAACACTTTAATTCAGGGAGAGACATTTTACAACATAAAACTCAATGAATTGAAATTAATTGAAGTAAATTCCTTAGACTCTATTTCAAATCCTGTGTTAAAATACAAGTTGTTAGAAATAGAAAAGTCAAAACAGATGCTAAAATTAAACAAACAGCAATTGTTGCCAGATATAACTATAGGGGCTTTTCAAGGTGTTAATAATGGAGCCTCTCCTAATAGATACTGGGGAGTTCAAGCAGGAATAGCTATCCCTTTATTTTACAAATCAGACAAATCTAAAATTAACGCATCTAAAACAGAACTACTAATGAAGGATAGTCAATACAAAGATTATATAAATCAGCTTACAAGTACATATAAAATATTATTATCTGAATTAGAAATGAATAAAAATGAGATTGAAACTTATGATTTATTTGGAAAAGAATTGGCTAATGAAACAATTATCAATGCAAATAAATCATATAAAGCAGGCAATATAGATTTTTTACATTATGCTTATTTACTCGACAATGCAATGACTTTAAAAACTAGTTACTTAAAAAGTATGTACTTATATAACTTAACTGCTCTTGAAATAAACTACTTAATAAAATAATAAAATGAAAAATATATTAAAATTGATATCATTCGTAACAGTAAGTATTCTTGTCTCTTGCAGTGGAAATGAAACAGAATTATCTGCTACAAATATAGATGAAAATAAATCTAGCAAAAATCTGGATTATATAACTGTAACCAAATCTCAGTTTGAATCGAGTAATATGCAACTAGGAAAAATGAGTCAACAACAGTTTTCAGAAGTTATAAAAACCAATGGAGAAATAGGTGTTCAACCAGAAAACCAAGCTTCTGTATGTGCTTACTTTGGTGGCTATGTAAAAACTTTATCTTTGATAGAAGGTCAAAAAATAAAAAAAGGTCAAACGCTTTTTACACTTGAAAATCCTGATTTTATTGAAATTCAAAAAAACTTTTTAGAGTTTAAAAATGAGTTAGAATACTTAAAATTGGATTTTGAAAGACAACAAGAACTAGTGAAGGATAATGTAGTTTCTCAAAAAATATTTTTAAAAGCAAAAACAGACTACGAAATAGTCTTAGTAAATTTTGAAGCTCTAAAAAAGAAATTAAAACTTATGAATATTAATCCTACTAATCTATCGAGTTCAAATCTAAAATCAATCATAAACGTAACCTCCCCTATTAGTGGATACATAACTAAAGTAAACATTTCTAAAGGAATGTTTTTAACTCCCTCTAGTATCGCTGTAAAAATAGTTAACATGGAACATATCCATATAGAATTGAATATTTACGAACAAGACCTGTCTAAAGTAAGCATAGGACAAATGGTTAATTTTAAATTACAAAATAATACCACAGTTTATAAGGCTAAAATTTATTTAATCAACAAAGTAATTGATAAAGAAACTAGACTAATTAATGTCCATTGTCATCTTGAAGATGAAAATGAGACTAATTTGTTTACCCCTGGAATGTATATTGAGGCAGAAGTTCTAACAAAAAGTAAACTTGGGAATTCATTATCAGAAAGTACAATTGTTAATATAGAAGATTCATATTATGCTTTAGTACTCGTTAAGGAAGATAATAACGAATATGTTTTTGAAAAAATAAAGTTAACCATTGGAAATCAGCAAAATGGAATGATTGAAATTTTAAATGAAAATTTAATTGAAAAATTACCAACCTTTTTAACCAAAGGAGCGTTTAATATGATAAATGAATAAGGAACGGAATTTGAATGTAGATAAATTATGAAACGAAACTTAATTACAATTAATTATATAGCCTATATGTTGTTATTTGTTACAGCAACTTTTGTTAGTTCTTGCGACAAAGCATTTATACCCGAAAATGAAACAACCATTTCAAATTCTTCAGAAGATGAAAGTCATTACTTTGGACAAAACTGTATGGAATGTCACCATTCAGCCGGACATGGAGAAGGCTGGTTTACCCTAGCCGGTTCAACTAAAGGCAATTATTATATGGCAACAATTGAATTATATTATGACACAATAAACCCTCCTGTACATAAAATTGAAGTTGATCAAAAAGGTAATTTTTATACAACAAATGAAATAAACTATCAAACTCCTTATTTGGTTGGTCTCCGAAATCAAAACAACGACATAAAATATATGAAATCAAAAATATCTGTTGGACAATGTAGCTTATGTCATGGTGCTACTACAAGTACTTTAAATATAAATTGGTAATTATGAAAAAAAATAAAATTATTTCCGTCCTACTTGTTTTAGGAATTATATTCACAATTAATTCAAGTTTTACCGAAGTTGAATCAGAATTAAATTGGCTGACTAATTTTGAACAGGCCAAAGCGCAGGCAGAAAAGCAGGATAAAAAAATATTAATGAATTTTTCCGGTTCTGATTGGTGTGCAAACTGTATGCGTATAGATAAAACGCTTTTTCAAACAGAAGAGTTTAAGAATTATGCTAAAAAAAACCTTGTATTATTAAAGGTTGATTTTCCTGCAAGAAAGAAAAATGCTCTCTCTAAAGAACAACAAAATCATAATGATAAATTAGCAGATAAATATAATAAAAAAGGAATGTTTCCAAATGTAGTTATAGTTGATTCCAAAGGTGAAGTCTTAGGAAATATGAATCATCCATTAAATTCAACTTCTGACTATATTAATAATATAAAAGAAATTATTGAATAATGATAAAGACCTTCTTCTTCCTTCTTTTCAT
The DNA here is from genome assembly GCA_024280155.1 of Bacteroidota bacterium. Lineage (GTDB taxonomy): Bacteria > Bacteroidota > Bacteroidia > Flavobacteriales_D > Crocinitomicaceae > UBA4466. Next base: position 892 of record JAJRQQ010000031.1, on the reverse strand, counting down.
TAGCTTATCTACCGCTATTTTTAGTCAGAAACTATACACTAAAGACACCGTATTAATGGGGTCTGCATTTAAGTTTACAGCTTTGCATAGTGATTATGAAATTGCAAAGAAATCGGTTGGTGCCTCAATAAGAGAAGTTATAAGGATAGAGAAACTAATATCTTCTTGGGATAGTGACTCAGAAACATCTAAAATAAATTCAATGGCAGGAGTAAAACCTGTTAATGTCTCTTATGAGTTGTTTTCTTTAATTGAAAGAAGTTTAAAAGTGAGTGAAATTTCTAACGGTTATTTTGATATTTCATTTGCTTCAATAGATAAAATCTGGAACTTTTCGGATACTATTGCCAATATACCAACTGAGGATGAAATTCAAAAATCAATTTCAAAAATCAACTATAAAAACATTATTTTAGACAAATCAGATACCTCTGTATTTTTATCAAAAAAAGGAATGAAAATAGGCTTTGGATCTATAGGGAAAGGATATGCAGCAAATAAAGCCAAACAAATAATGTTAGGTTATAATATTAAGTCTGGAGTGATAAACGCTGGTGGTGACTTAATAGCTTGGGGCAAAAAACAAAATAATAAACTTTGGTCAATTGGAATTGTTGATCCTTTAGATAAAAACAAAACAACACTTTGGTTAGATGTTGATAATATGGCGGTAGTTACATCTGGAAATTATGAGAAATATGTCGTTATAAATGGAAAACGTTATTGCCATATAATAAACCCGAAAACTGGCTGGCCGGTTACTGGTCTAGCTAGTGTTACCATATTGTGTAGAGATGCAGAACTTGCAGATGCGCTAGCTACAACAACTTTTGTATTAGGTTTAGATGACGGTTTAAAATTAATTAATCATTTAGAAGGTGTTGAAGGTCTT